>JBEVKF010000140.1:0-17470 GCA_040509755.1 Thermoleophilaceae bacterium
GCTAATCGTCGATTTCGGTATCCGGCCTTTGCACGACCACTTCGCGCCCTGCGTACGTGCCGCAGTTCGGGCAGACGCGATGGGGCCGGCGAGGCTCGTGGCAGCGCGGGCACCGGCTCAGCGCCGGAGCGATGATCTTGTGCTGAGAGCGGCGCTTGTTGGTGCGCGAGTGGGACTGTCTCTGCTTGGGGACGGCCATCGGGCGGAGAGGATAGTGATCCGCGCGCACTCAGCCGAGCCGACAGCTTGCGGCCGGCGGGCCGACCCCAGGCGCGCCTCCGGGCCCCCTCGGTCTCCACATCCGGCACTTAGGGGGCCCACCGCCCTACTCGAGCTTCAGCTCGCGCAGCGCGGCCCAGCGCGGGTCGGGCTCCTTTTCGTGCACGTGCCCGGGCCCGGCCTCGTTGAGGTTCTCGCCGCACACGGCACAGAGCCCGAGGCACTCCTCGCGACAGACGATCTGCGTGGGCAACGCAAGGGCGAGGGCGTCGCGCGCCCAGGCACGCACGTCGAGCTCGCCCTCTTCCAGGTAGGGGGAGCTCAGCTCCTCGCCGCCGCCGGGCTGGTCGACCTCGCGCGCGTCGACCTCGATCGCGTGCCCCGCTTCATCGAGGCAGCGCATGCACGGACCAATCAGCGCGGCCTCGAAGCGAAGCCGCAGCGAGTAGCCCGAGGTCGTGCGCGAGATGTCGACCCGGGCGCTCACCGTGCCACCCGGAACGGAGTAGCTCTGGCCGCCGAAGTCGAAGCCGTCGACGGGAACCTCGAGGTCCAGCCGCTTGCCCTCACCGGAGGTGAGCCGCAGCTGCCCGAGGTTGAAGACCTCAGTGCGCTGACTCATGCGGCCGGGCTCAGCTCTGGCCGATCAACTCGACCCGGTATCCGTCCGGGTCGCGCACGAAGCAGATGAAGGAACCCTCGGTGCGCCCGCCCGGGCGGTAGGGCGGCTTCTCGGGCTCGATGCCGTCGCCCGCGAGCTTCCCCAGCGTGCCATCGAGGTCCTCGACCGCGAGCGCGATGTGGTTGTAGCCCGTGCCCAGGTCGTAGGAGTCCACCCCGTGGTTGTAGGTCAGCTCGAGGACCGGGTCTCCCCCGGGGAGGCCCATGAACACGTTGATCGCCTCCTCGCCGATCGGCATCCGCCAGCGCTCCTCGAATCCGAGCTTCTCGTAGAAGGAGACCGAGCGGTCGATGTCGCCGATGCGATAGCACGTGTGCAGGTAGGAGGGCATGAAGGAAATCCTAGGGATCGAGCTCGTAGTAGTCGCCGGCGTCCTCGACGTAGATCTGACCGGTGGTCGAGAGCCCCGTGGGGGGGTCGAGCGTCCCCGCCGCGATGCTGATCGTGTCCCGGCCGGGCGCGTCCCAGAAGAGGCTCGAGCCGCACTCGGAGCAGAAGCCGCGCCGCGCCTTGGCGGCGCTCTCGGGGCTGTCGATCCAGCGCAGGCCACGGTCGGTGATCAAGCGCAGGTGCTCGCTGCGCGCGGCGGTCATCGCGCACACGTGCCCGTGCCAGCGCCGGCATTCGCTGCAGTGGCACAGCAACACGTCGCGGAGCGGGCCGTGGACCTCGTAGCTGACCGCGCCGCACAGGCAGCGCCCGGTGGGTGGTGTCGCCGCTTCACAGGCCATGCTTCAGATCCTCGCAGCGCGGCATACTGGCGCGCGTGCTGAGGCTCATCACCATCCCGATCAGCCACTACTGCGAGAAGGCGCGCTGGGCGCTTGACCGCGCCGGGATCGCCTACCGCGAGGAACGCCACGTCCAGGGCGTCCACCGGCTCGTATCGCGGCGCGCCGGCGGCTCGGGCACGGTGCCCGTGCTGGTTACGCCGGACGAGGTGCTCGGGCAGTCGGCTCAGATCCTCGCCTGGGTCGACGGACGCGCCTCCGCGGAGCAGCGGCTGTTCCCCGTGGAGCAAGGCGCGCGCCGCGAGGTCGACGGCCTGTGCCGGCGCCTCGACGAGCGCCTCGGCCCGCACGGGCGGAGGCTGATGTACGTCCACATGCTGGCTCAACGCCGGCTGGCGCTGCGCTTCAACAACGCCGGTGTCCCGGCCTGGGAGGCCTCGGCGATGCGCTACGGCTGGCCCTTCGTGACCCGCTTCGTCGCGCGCGAGCTCGGCATCCGCCCGGGGATCGAGGCCGAGGACGAACGGGCGGTGTGGCACGAGTTCGACTTCGTGGCAGAAAGGCTCGCCGGTGGCCGCCCCTACCTCTGCGGGGAGCGCTTCGGCGCGGCCGACCTGACCTTCGCCGCACTATCCGCCGCGCTGGCAATGCCCCCCGAGTACGGCGTTCCACTCCCGCAGCCGGACATCCTGCCGCCTCAGACCGCGGAGCTTGTCCGGCGCGTCCGAGACCACCCCGCGGGACGCTTCGCGCTCACGCTGTTCGCGGAGCATCGAATACCTCGCGCCCCTCTCGCCAGGTCGCGCTAGCTGCCGACCTCGGCCTCTTCGTGCTCGCGGCCCTGCAGCCGGTCGCGGCCGCGCTGCACCGCCGCGATGAACTTGGTCAGGTTGACCTCGAGCGTGTTGAGGATGTCGTCGGCGTAGTCCTCCGCGCCCAGGCGGATCTCGCGCTCGCGGGCGCGAGCGTCCTCGATGATCTCCTCGGCCTGGCGCTCTGCCTGCTTGACGACCTCCTCCTCGGAGATCAGGCGGGTCTGCTCGTCGCGCGACTCCTTGACGATGCGCTCGGCCTCCCGCTTGGCTTCGGCGAGCATCTCCTGGCGCTCCTTCACGATCCAGCGCGCCTGCTTGATCTCCTCAGGGATCGTCGCGCGCATCTGGTCGAGGATGTCGTAGACCTCTTCCTTGTCCACGCGCACCTGATCCGTCAGCGGGACGGGCTTGGCGTTGTGAATCGTGTCGTCGAGCTTGTCGATTAGGACGAGTACGTCCATAGGCGGTTCCTCAGTTCTTCACCGCTTGAGTTCTTCCTGCAAGCGAGCGGCGACACGGTCGGGCACGAGGCCGTTCACGTCACCGCCAAACATTGCAAGTTCCTTCACTCCACTCGAGGAAAGGAAGCTGAACTGTGGCGCTGACATCAGATAGATGCTCTCGATGTCCGGCGCCAGTTTTCGGTTGAGCTGGTTCATCTCGAACTCGTATTCGAAGTCCGAGATCGCCCGCAGCCCTTTCACGATCGATTTGGCGCCGTGCTCCCGAGCGAAATCGACGAGCAGGGTATCAAAGGTTTTTACCTGCACATTCCCGTATTCCGTCACCTGCTCCTCGATGAACGCCACTCGCTCCTCCGCACCGAAGAGGGTCTTCTGCTTGCGCACCGGCTGGTTGACCACCCCCACAACGAGCCGGTCGAACACGTTCGCGGCTCGCCCGATGATGTCGAGGTGGCCGAAGGTGATGGGGTCATAGGAACCCGGGCAGACGGCTGTGCCGCTGTTTCGCTCAGCGGCCATGGATCGCGATCCGGGTGTCGCCGTAGCTGCGCTCGCGCAACAGCGGGAACGGGAGCTCGAGCGGCCTGCGCTTGTCTGATTCGGTCACGATTCGGGCGTCGTCGGGGGTCACCGCCGCCAGGCGCTCGGCGAGCGCCTCGGCCAGACGGGGCGCCGAATCATATGGCGGGTCGCAGAAGACGAGGTCGAAGGTGGCCCGGGACGCGGCCAGGAATGCCATCGCGTCCTGCCTGCGCACATCCCCCTCGGTCCCCAGCTCGTCGAGGTTGCGCCTGATCGTGGCGGCCGCCTGCGCGTCGCGCTCCACGAACACGGCGGACGCCGCGCCGCGCGACAGCGCCTCGATCCCGAGGGCGCCCGAGCCCGCATAGAGGTCGAGCACGGAAGCCCCGGACACGTCGCCGAGCATCGAGAAGAGCGCCTCGCGCACGCGGTCGGCCGTCGGCCTCGTGCCGGCACCGCGCGGCGCGCGCAGGCGGCGGCCGCCAAACTCGCCGGCGACGACCCTCATGCGGGGATCGGGTCGAGCTCCGAGCCAAAGCGCGCCACCACCGCCTCGCGCAGAAGGCCGTTCTCGGGGTGCTCGAGCCGGGGATCGTCGAGCAGGAGAACGTCGGCCCGGTCGCGCGCGCGGACGAGCAGCTCGGTGTCCTCGGGGAGCCGCGCCACCTTGAAGTCGGGCAGGCCGTGCTGGCGCGTGCCGAGCACGTCGCCGGCGCCGCGGAGCTCGAGATCGATCTCGGCCAGGCGAAAGCCGTCGCGCTCGTTGGCGATCGCGTCGAGGCGCGGCAGCCGTGGGTCGCCGAAGAGGATGCAGAGCGAGGCGTGCTCGCCGCGCCCCACCCGGCCGCGCAGTTGGTGGAGCTGGGAGAGCCCGTAGCGCTCGGCCGCCTCGATCAGCATCACCGTCGCGTTGGGGACGTCGATGCCCACCTCGATCACGCTCGTGGCGACGAGGACGTCGGCCTCGCCTCCGGCGAACGCCTCCATAGCGGCGGTCTTCTGCTTGGACGGCATCTGGCCGTGGATCAGCTCCACGCGCTGGTCGCGGAACTCGCTCGTGCGCAGGCGCTCGAACTCCGCGGTGGCCGCCTTGGCCTGGAGCGCCTCCGACTCCTCGACGAGCGGGCAGACGACAAAGCACTGGCGCCCCCCGGCGATCTCCTCGCGGATGCGCTCGTATGCGCGTGCCCGCGCCCGCGCGCCGTCCACCACGAAGGTCTCCACCGGGCGCCGGCCCTTCGGGAGCGTGCGCAGGACGCTGGCGTCGAGGTCCCCGTAGGCGGTGAGCGACAGGGTGCGCGGAATCGGCGTGGCGGTCATGTGCAGCGCGTGCGGCGTGAGCCGCTCGGGCGCCTTGGCGTCGAGCGCGGCGCGCTGGCGAACCCCGAAGCGGTGCTGCTCGTCCACCACGACCACGGCCAGGTCGCGGAACTCGACCGGCGCCTCGAGCAGCGCGTGCGTGCCGACCACCAGCTGCAGCTGGCCGGTGGCCAGGCGCGAGAGCAGCTCGCGACGGCGTGGCGCGCCGGTTGATCCGGTCAGCAGCTCGAGCGCCAGGGCGCCGCCGAGCAGCGAATCGAGCGTGCGGTGGTGCTGCTCGGCGAGCGTCTCGGTAGGGGCCATGAGCGCGGCCTGAGCGCCGTTCTCGACCGCCCGCAGCATGGCCTGGAGGGCGACAACCGTCTTGCCCGTCCCGACCTCACCCATCAGCAGCCGCTGCATCGGGCGGTCCGTGGCGAGGTCCTCGTCGATCTCGCCCATCGCCCTGACCTGGTCATCGGTGAGCTCGAACGGGAGCGACCAGCGCCAGCGGTCCACCACGACGCCGCGCGCATCGAGCGTCCGCGCGCGGCGGCCCTCGCGCCGCGCCCGGCGCCGGCCGGCCACGGCGAGCTGGAGCAGGAAGAGCTCCTCGAACGCGAGCCGGCGACGTGCGCCGAGCTCGTCCTCCTCCCGGTCCGGGAAGTGCGCCGCCGCCAGCGCGGCCGGCCGGTCCGGCAGGCGCTCCTCGGTCCGCAGGCGCGCGGGCAGCGGCTCGACCGAGGCGAGCATCCGCGGATAGGCCTCCCACATCAGCTCGCGCAGCTTCGACGCCGTGATCCCCTCGGTCGCCGGGTGGACCGGCACCAGCCCCACGGTGTGCATCGGCGCGACGTCCCCGAAAGGCTCGAACTCCGTCACCCAGAACTCCCCGCGGCGGCGCAGCTTGCCGTGAAGCAGCAGCGTCGCCCCGTCTCCGAGCTGGCGTGCGATCCAGGGCTGGTTGAACCACACCGCCACCGCCGGGCCGCTCTCGTCGAACACGCGCGCCTCGACGCGCTTGCGCCGGCGGTCGCGCATCGGCTTGACCCTCACCGAGCGCACCGCCACCGCCACCGTCGAGTCCTCGCCGAGCGCGAGTTCGCCGATCAGCCTGACGTCGCGCCGGTCTCGGTGGGCATGGGGCAGGTGCTCGATGAGGTCGCCCCAGGTACGGATGTCGAGCTTCTCGAGCGCCTTCGGACCCTCAAGGTGCTCCGCGAGCAGGCTCGGCTTCGGATAGGAGCGGATGGGCGCGTCTGGCGGCAGCGGGTCCTTCGAGGCGAAGCGCCTCACTCCGCGCAGAGGAGCCACCACCACGCGGGCTGGCCGCCCTCGTGAAACTCGACCTCGACGCCGTCCGGGACGTGCGACTCGACGTCCGCGCGATCCAGCGGGGGGCGGTCGCCGGCCAGGCACGTGACGAGCTCGGCGCCGTCGGCCAGCCTGGCGAGCGTGGCCGCGAGCGTGTCCGCGGGGTCGCCCCAGGCCACGAGCTCGCCGCCCGCGTAGCCGACGGCGTCGCCCGCGCTGAAGCGGCCCTGGACGTCGTCGCGCGCCGCGGGCGCGACCCCTCCGATGCTGAGCGCGCCCGCGGTCTTTCGCACCCTCTGAGCGTTCTCGTCGCAGCCCGCCGACGGGTCGAACCCGAGCAGCGCGACCAGTCCCTCCTGGGGCGCCGTGGTGTGGATGACCTGCGCCGGCTTGTCCGACAGCCCGGCCGCGCGCTCGGCGGCCATGATCACGTTCGGGCTGTTCGGCAGAACCACGACCTCGGCTCCGGGCGAGGCGTGGATTCCGGCGAGCAGCTCGTAGGTCGAGGGGTTCATGGTCGCTCCGCCGTCCACCACCAGGACTCCGAGCTCCTCGTAGAGCCGCTTGACCCCGGCTCCGCTCGCGACGGCCACGACGGCGCATCTGGTCTCCGCCGCGGGCTCGCTCGCGAGGCGTGCCGAGCGCTCGGCCACCTGCTCGTGCATGTCGGCCACGTCGAAGCGAGACACCTCGCCGGCCGGCTCGAACAGCTCGACCGCCCGCTCGGGCTCGTCGGTGTGCACATGCACGCGCAGGGTGCGGTCGTCGCCGACCACGAGCACCGAGTCGCCCAGGTTCTCGAGCAGCGGGGTGAAGTGGGCGGCGTCGAGGCTCTGGCCCGTGACCGCGAAGTTCGTGCAGTAGCGAAAGCTCGACGACTCGTGCTCGGGCCGGTGCAGCGCGGCCGGGGCGTACTGATGCTCGAGCTCGGGTGCGGAGTCGCCCTGGAGCTCCGCCAGGCACCCGGCGATGATGACCATGAGGCCGTACGCACCCGCGTCGACCACGCCTGATTCGCGCAGGATGGCGAGCTGCTCGGGGCCGCGGGCCACCGCCTCCATGCCCGCCTCGAGGGCATTGTCGAGCACCTCGGCCAGCAACTCGTCCTGCTCCTTCGGCGTGGATTGGGGGCCAAGCCGGCGCACGTCCATGTGAGCGAGGTCTTGGGCCACCCGGCTTGCCATCGCCCGCACCGCGGTGAGCATCGTGCCCTCCGCAGGGTCGCGCACCGAGGCATAGGCGGCGTCGGCCGCGCGAGCGAAGGCGGCGGAGACGAGGATCGGATCGACCAGCTCGCCGGGACGCGACGCGAGCTCCTCGGCCGCGCCGCGAACGATCTGCGACAGGATTACTCCGGAGTTGCCGCGAGCGCCGAGCAGCGCGGCGCGGGCGACCGCGCTGACGATCTCGTCGCGCCCCACGAGCTCGATCGACTCGTCGTCCATGCGATTGAGCTCGTCGAGCACCGCCCTAAGCGTGAGCGCCATGTTGTCTCCCGTGTCGCCGTCGGCAACCGGAAAGACGTTGAGGTCGTTGACCTCCTGGCGGCGGTTCTCGAGCTCCGCGAGCGCGGCAGCCACCACGCGGCGGAAGCGAACCAGGTTCTCATCGGGCACGGGTGTGTTGTACACCGTCATGCGGCGGTGATACCCGCCCGCCCGATCGTCACGCGTGTTTGGTGACCTTGCCGGCCTTGAGGCAGCGCGTGCAGACGTACTCGCGCGTGGGCGAGCCGCCAACGGAGATGCGGACCTTCTGCAGGTTCGGGTTGAAGCGCCGCTTGGTGGCCACCATCGAGTGGCTGCGGCTGTGCCCGAACGCCGGGCCCTTCTTGCACACGTAACAGACCTTTGGCACGGCGAGTCAGGCTAGCAGCACGTTCCGGGCCTCCCTGAGCGCCACCTCGATGCCCGCGCGGTCCACATCGAGGTGCGTGACGGCCCGGGCGCGGCCGTCCGGCGTGCCCGACAACTCGACCCCACGTTCGGCCATCGCCCCCACGAAGCCGTCCGGCGCCGAGAAGATCACGATGTTCGTCTGAGGGGCGACCACCTCGCAGCCCAGCTCGGCCAGGCCGTCGCCCAGGACGCGTGCGTTCTCGTGGTCCTCGGCGAGCCGCTCGACGTTGTGGTCGAGCGCGTAGAGGCAGCCCGCGGCAACGATGCCCGACTGTCGAAACGCTCCGCCCATCTGCTGCTTCCAGCGCCAGGCCTCCTCGATCAGGTCGCGCGAGCCGCAGAGCACGGCCCCCACCGGCGCGCCGAGCCCCTTGGTGAAGTCGATCCAGGCGGTGTCGAAACCGCCCGCGTGCTCGGTCGCGGGGGTGCCTGATGCCACCACGGCGTTCATCAGCCGCGCGCCGTCCATGTGCGCACGCAGCCCGTGCTCGCGGGCCACCTCGAGCACCGAGCGGATGGCCTGGAGCGCCCACACCGCTCCGCCGCCCATGTTGGTGGTCTGCTCGACCGACACAATCCGCGAGCGCGGCATGTAGCGCGAGTCGGGGCGGATCGCGGCGCGCACCTGTTCGGCCGTGAAGATGCCGCTCACGCCCTCGAGTGCGTGGATCATCAGCTGCGCGTTGCTCGCCGGGCCCCCGGACTCGGCGATGATCGGATGCGCGCTTCTGTCGAGGATCAGCTCGTCGCCTCCCGGCCGCGCGTGCAGCCGGAAGGAGATCTGGTTGCACATGGTCCCGCTCGGCATGAACAGCCCGGCCTCTTGGCCGAGCAGCTCGGCCACGCGCTCCTGGAGGCGCAGCGTCGTCCGGTCCTCGCCGCGCTGCTCGTCGCCCACCTCGGCGGCGGCGATCGCTTGGCGCATGCCGTCGCTCGGGCGCGTCTGGGTATCGCTGTAGAGGTTGACCGGGGCCATGCCGGGCGCCAGCCTACGCGGACAGCTCGCGGCGCATTGCCACCATGCGCAGCACTGCGCGGGCCGCGTCCTCGCCTTGATGGCGCTTGCCCTCGCCCACCCGGGCGAGCGCCTGCTCCATCGAGTCCACGGTCAGCACGCCGAAGGCGCACGGCACCCCGGTCTCCAGGCCCACGCGCGCGATCCCTCCGGCCGCCTCGTTGCAGACGTACTCGTAGTGGTCGGTCTCGCCGCGGATCACGGCGCCCAGGCAGGCGACGCCCGCGTAGCGGCCCGACTCGGCGCAGTACTTGGCCGCCAGCGGCAGCTCGAACGCCCCGGGTACCTCGTGCACGTCGACCGAGCCGCCTGCCTCCGCGAAGACGCGCGTGGCGCCCTCGACCAGGCGGCGGGCGAGCTCCTCGTAGAAGCGCCCCACACAGGCCGCGTACACCTCACTCACCGGCGCGCTCGGCCTCCGCCTCGGCCCGGGCCTCGGCCTCGGCCTCTGCCTCTCGCTCGCGATCCTGCACGCGCTCCTCGTGGATCATCTCCTCGTCGAGCGCCAGGCCCTGATGGTGGAGCAGGTGCCCGAGCCGGTCCTTCTTGGCCCGCAGGTAGTCGCGGTTGTGGACGCCCGGGGCATGCTCGATCGGGATCTGGTCGGCCACGGAGAGACCGTAGCCCTCGAGGCCGACGATCTTCTTCGGGTTGTTGGTGAGCAGGCGGATCGAGCTGAGACCGAGGTCCACCAGGATCTGCGCGCCGATGCCGTAGTCGCGCAGGTCGGCCGGCAGGCCGAGCTCGAGGTTGGCGTCGACCGTGTCGCGACCCTCCTCCTGGAGCTTGTAGGCCCGCAGCTTGTTGAGCAGGCCGATGCCGCGGCCCTCCTGGGCGAGATAGAGCAGAACGCCGCGGCCCTCCTGCTCGATTCGCGCCAGGGCGTCCTCTAGCTGCTGGCCGCAGTCGCAGCGCAGCGAGTGGAACACGTCTCCGGTGAGGCACTCGGAATGGACTCGAACGAGCACGTCCTCCTCCCCGTCGACCTCTCCCTTGACCATCGCCACGTGGTGCTTGTCGTCCACGAGCGAACGGAAGCCGAAGACCGTGAAGTCGCCGAACTTGGTCGGCAGCCCGGCCTCCACGACGCGCTCGACCAGCTTGTCGTGCCGGCGCCGGTAGGAGATCAGGTCGGCGACCGTGATCATCTTCAGCCCGTGCCTGGCGCAGTAGCGCTCGAGGTCCGGCACGCGCGCCATCGTGCCGTCGTCGTTCATCACCTCGCAGATCACTCCGCTCGGGTTGAGGCCCGCGAGCCGCGCGAGATCGACCGCCGCCTCGGTCTGGCCGGTGCGCTCGAGCACGCCGCCGAGCTTCGCCTTGAGCGGGAAGATGTGGCCCGGCTGGACCAGGTCCCGCGGCCGGCTCGAGGGGTCGATCGCGACCTGGATCGTGTGCGCGCGGTCGTGCGCCGAGATGCCGGTCGTGATGCCCTCGCGGGCCTCCACCGACACAGTGAAGGCGGTCTGGAAGGGTGACTCGTTCTTGGCCGCCATCAGGTCGAGCCCGAGCTCATCGCAGCGGTCGGGGGTGAGCGCGAGGCAGATCAGGCCGCGTCCGTGCTTGGCCATGAAGTTCACGGCCTCGGGGGTCGCGAACTGGGCGGCCAGCGTGAGGTCACCCTCGTTCTCGCGGTCCTCGGCGTCGCACACGACGACCATCCGGCCGGCGCGGACGTCCTCGAGCGCCTCCTCGATGGTGCTAAACGGCGACCGAGTGCTCGCGCGCTCGCCTTTCCGCTGGCCGCTCACGTGTGCAGCTTCTCCACGTATTTGGCGAGCACGTCCACCTCCAGGTTCACGGTCTTGCCGGCCGCGGCCTCGCCGAGCGTCGTGCGCTCGAGCGTCTCCGGGATCAGCGATACCTCGAAGGCCTGATCGTCCACAGCACTCACGGTAAGCGAGACGCCGTCGACCGCGATCGATCCCTTCTCGACGATGTAGCGCAGCGGGTCGGCCGCCGCGGACACGCGCACGACTCGCGAGAAGCCCTCCGCGCGCACTTCCTCCACGCGCCCCGTGGCGTCGACGTGGCCCTGCACCATGTGCCCGCCCAGCCGGTCGCCTGCTCGCAGCGGCAGCTCCAGGTTGACCTCGTCGCCCTCACCTAGCGGGCCGAGTGAGCTGCGCCGGAGCGTCTCGGGCATCACGTCGGCCCGAAACGAGGCGCCGTCCGGCTGCACGGCGGTCAGGCAGACGCCGTTGACCGCCACCGAGTCGCCGGATGAGAGCTCGGCGGCGAGCGGCGTCTCGACCTCGAGGCGCCCGTCGTGCAGTGTCCGCACGGTGCCCTTGCCTGCGACGAGTCCGGTGAACACCGCTACCAGTCCTTGAGCCGCGCGACGATCAGGACGTCATCTTCGATCCGCTCGAGCTCCATGTCCAGCGCGCGAGGCGTGCCGGAGATGCTCTCGATGCCGATCCCCTCGATCGCGGTGCGCGCGTCACGCCCGCCGCTCATGATCGGTGCGACGAACATGCGCGCCTCGTCGATCTCGCCCGCCTCGAGGAAGGCGCCGGCGAGGTGCGGCCCGCCTTCGAGCAGCAGCGACTGCACGTCGAGCGCGCCCAGTTCGTCGAGCGCGCTCTGCACGCGGGCGCCCTCGTTCTGCCCCGTCGCGACGATCACGTCGACGCCCGCCGACTCGAGGCTCTGCACCGAGGTGCGCGACGCGGCGCGCGAGCAAACGACCGTGACCGGTACCTCGCCGGCGCCCCGGATGAGCTGAGAGTCGAGCGGCAGCCGCGCCTCGGAGTCGAAGACCACGCGGCGCGGCTGACGCGCGACTCCGTCGATGCGCGCCGTGAGCCGCGGATCGTCGACGAGTGCGGTTCCGATCCCAACGGCCACGGCATCCGACTCGGCTCGCCAGCGGTGTGCACGGGCCCGGGACATCTCGCCGGAGATCCACTGCGAGTCGCCGGTACGGGTGGCGACCTTGCCGTCAAGCGTCATGGCCGACTTGAACACCACGAGCGGCCGCCCCGTGCGGGCGTGCTTTCGAAACGGCTGGTTGAGCAGGCGCGCGGCCTCGGCCACCTCACCGTTGACCCACTCGATGCCGATGCCCTCGTCGCGGAGGATGCCGGGCCCGCGCCCGGCCGCCTTCTTCGACGGGTCCTCGGAGGCGATCACGACGCGCGCGATGCCGGCCTCGATGATCGCGTCGGTGCAGGGCGGCGTGCGCCCGTTGTGGCAGCAGGGCTCGAGCGACACGTACAGCGTGGCGCCGGCCGGGTCCTCCGCGCAGGCGAGCAACGCCATGCGCTCGGCGTGCGCCCCCCCGGGCGGCTGGGTGGCGCCCTCGCCGATCACGCGCCCGTCCTTGACGATCACCGCCCCGACCATTGGGTTGGGGCTGGTCTGCCCGCGAACCTGCTCCGCGAGCTCGATTGTTCTCAGCAGATGCCGGGTTGGATCAGGCAAAGTTGACTCCCGAGTCAAAGATACCCGTCCCCCGCCACCTCCCGGAGCGAATGGCGGCGAAACAGACCGAACCGCGTGCCGCGCGGCGGGCTGATCCACGTCGTCGAGTACTTGGCGAGCATGAGCGCCCGCGCCGGCCACCAGGCGCCCACCGGCAGCGGTCCCCCGTTGCATGATCCTCCCGAGTATCCGGGCCGGCCGATCCACATGTAGGCATCCACGAGCGGATGACCGGTGGCCGTGGTCGGCGGGATGCCGAGGCCGCGCTTGAGCGGGTGACACCAGACGTTCATCACGCGCCGGCGCGTGTTTCGCCAGTGGACCGGGCCGCGGCCGTTGGCCGCCGTGTTGACGATGAACGGCTTGCCCCCGACGCGCCGGGAGATCTTGAGCCCGTGGCGGACGTTGGCCTTCGTCCAGTCGTAGTGCGTGACGTTCAGCATGAACCCGCGCACCTTGTGGATGCCGATGTAACGCAGCTGCTCGGCGGTCCGGTGCGCGGGCTCCCAATCGGAGGCGCCCGCCTCGAGGTAGACCGTCGCGTTCGGGAGCGCCGAGAGGACGTCGACGCCGTAGCGCAGCAAGTCGAGGCGGTTCTGTCGCCAACTCGGCCCGAGGCAGTTGATCGTGCCGAGCGAGTCGGGCTCGAAGGCGATCACCACGCGGTGCGATCCGACGGTCTGGGCGAACGCGCGATACCACTCGCGCGAGGCCGCGTCCTCGCTGGGACCGCCTCCGTCGTAGTCACCGCCGCATCCGTCGCCCTGGTGGCGCAGGACGGCGATCAGGGGCACCGCGCCCTCGCGCTCGGCGTCCGCAATGTGGTCGCGCACCCATTCCATGCGGCTGAAACGGCCGAACCACTGGAACTTGGGCCGCCCGGCCACCTCCCACATCAGTTTCGCGCGGTGGCGCTTGCCCTGGCGGCGGTAGCGCTGGTACTGCAGCCACGCCGGGTGCGGCGCCTTGTTGACGTACCAGCTCTCGCCGAGCAGGGGATTTGGCGCGTCCGGATCGACGCCGCGCCGATCGGAGGTCTGGGCCGAGGCGGCGGGTGCGACGAGCAGGGCTAGGCAGAGGGCGAGCAGCGCAAGTCCGTTCCTCACGCTCGTCCAAGGTAGCGGGTGCCGGGGCTTGGAATCAGTCATCTAGCTTTTGGCCGCGTGCACCGCCTGATCCTGGGGCTGATCCTGCTCGCCGGCCTCGCCCTGCGTGTCTGGAACAACGACTACGGCCTGCCGTTCGTCTACTCGATCGACGAGGCGTCGCACTTCACAAATCGCGCCGTGGAGATGTTCTGGCAGGACCTCGACCCCGGCTACTACCAAAACCCGTCCGGGTTCACCTACCTGGTCTACGCGCTCCTGCGTGGGCTCTACGGTCCGCTCGGCTTTGCCTTCGGGCTGCCCTACGGCAACGTCACGGAGCAGTTCAGCAAGGACCCGGGTGAGATCTGGGTCGCCGCGCGGACGCTCGCCGCCGTGCTCTGCATGGCCGGCGTGGCCGCCACCTACGTGGCCGGGCGGCGACTGTGGGGGGTCCGCGAGGGGCTGATCGCGGCGGCGGTGCTCGCATTCGCCTTCCTGCCGGTCGCCTATTCGCGGGTGGCCGTCACCGACGTCGGCTCGCTGGCCGGGGTCGCGCTGGCGCTGCTCTGGTCGGTCCGCGCGGCCCAGGACGGGCGCACCCGCGACTACGTGCTGGCCGGCGCCGCGGCCGGCCTGGCAGTCGGCTTCAAGTACACGGCCGGGCTCGTGTTGCTCGCGCTCGGGATCGCGGCACTGGCGCGGCTGCGCGCAGACCGCTGGCGGGCGCTCGGCTCGCTGGCGCTGGCCGGGCTCGCGGCAGCCGTGGTCTTCGCGCTGCTCAACCCGTACCTATTCGGCTCATTCGGCGATTGGTGGGCCGACCTGCGCGACCAGGCCGACGTCGCCGCCAACGACCCAAAGCCCGGGCAGGAGTCCGGAGGCGTGGCGTACTACCTCGACAGCCTGACCTGGGGGCTCGGGTTCGCCGGTATCGCCGCCGCGCTCTGCGGCGCGGTGCTGCTGCTGCGCCGCGACCCGGTGCGCGCTCTGGTGCTGCTGTGCCTCCCGGTCGCGCTGTTTGCCTATCTCGCGCTGCAGTCGCGCTACTTCGGGCGCTGGCTCCTGCCCGCCTACCCGGCGCTCGCGCTGCTCGCCGCGGCCGGGGTGGCCGGACTCGTGGACCTGGCGCCCGAGCGGCTTCGCGGCCGCAGGTGGGCAGGCGGCGCTCTGGCCGCGGTGTTGACCGGTGTGGTGATCGCGCAGCCGCTGGCCGCCGACGTCCGGACGGCCGTCGTGCTCGGGCGCGAGGACACGCTCAACCAGGCGCGCGCCTTTCTCGACGATCGCTTCGCGCCCGGGTTGCGCGTCTCGATCGAGCCGGCCGTGCCCGGGCGTTACTTTCGCTCGAATCCGGAGGGTCGCCCGCCACCGTGGCTCACCCGCTGCGCCCAGCGAGACGGCTGGACCGAGCCCGGCTGGTCATACGCGGTCGCCGGCGGCCGGCGTGTGTGTGCGCAGTACAAGCCCGGCCTGTTCGTCCGGCCCGACGGAGGCGTGCGAGCCTCGGCCTACCACGCCGTGCTCGGCCCGGAGGTCGTGGACGACCTGCGCCTCTACGGGTACTGCCACGTGATGACCGTCAACGTCGTGCGCGAACGCGCGGAGAACGACCCCCGGGCGCGCGCCTACTACGACCGGCTCGAGCGCGAGTCGACGCTGGTGCGCGAGTTCAGCCCCTACGACGACGGAGCCGAGCCGGTGCCCTTCGACTTCGACCTCTCCTACAACTACTACCCGCCCCAGTACGAGCGCCCCGGCCCAACCGTGCGCATCTACCGGCTGGACGACTGCGAGCAGGCCTACGGGCCGCCGCTCATCCGCATCCCCAAGGCTGTAGAGCCCGAGCCGTTCTCATAGCGAGCCGGCCAGAGATCAGCGGGGGTCCGGGGGGGCGAGCCCCTGGCTGCGCTCAGCCGAAGGCGCCGAGCGCGCGCAGCGAATAGCGCTTGTAGTGGCCGAAGGTGGTCCCCGCCGGGGGCGCCTCCCAGTCGGTCGCGTAGCTCGAGTACATGAGACCGCGGTCGGCCCACCAGCTGCCGATCGGCAAAGGCCCGCCGTTGCAGGCTCCGGCCGAATAGCCCGGCCGGTTGATGTACATGTACGCGTCCACAAGCGGGTGCGAGGTGTCGGTCGTGGGCGCCGGGCCCAGACCGCGCAGGCCCGGGTGACACCACACGTTGATCCTGCGCCACATGTGCTTGGAGCGGTTGATCCACTTCTTGTAGTGGAGCGGGCCGCGGCCGTTGTAGCTCGTGTTGATGATGAAGTGCTTGCCGCCGACCCGGCGCGAGATGTCGAGGCCGTGCTCGATGTTGTAGCGCGTCCAGTCGTGGTGGGTGACGTTCAGCATGAAGCCGCGGACCTTGTTGATCCCGATCGCCTTGAGCTGCTTGGCCGTGCGCTCCGCCGACTCCCAGTCCGACGCTCCGGCCTCGAGGTAGACCGTGGCGTTGGGAAGCGCGGCGAGCGCTTCGACGCCGTGGCGCAGCATGCGCAACCGGTCGTCGCGGCGCCGCGGGGCGAGGCAGTCGATCGTTCCGAGCGAGTCGGGCTCGAAGGCGATAACCACGCGCGCGTCGCCGACCGCTTGAGCGAACTGGTCGTACCACTTCATCGTGCGGCGGTCCTCCGCCAGCCCACCGGCGAGGTAGTCGCCGCCGCAGGACCGCCCCTGGTGTCGCATGACGACCATCAGCGGCACCGCGCCCGGCTGGTCGCACTGCACGCGATCCAGGAAGCCGCGCACCTTCTTCTGCATGCGCGGGCTGGTGAAGCGGCCAAACCAGCGAAAGCGCGGCTCGCGCGCCAGGCGCCAGATCGTGTCGGCCTTGTCGGTCTCTCCGGAGCGCTTCCACTGGCGCCAGGACATGTATGCCGGCTCCATGCGGTCCACGAAGTACTTGGTGCCCACGAGCGGGTTCGGCAACGACGGGTCGACCGCGCGCACGTCGAGGTCCCGCGGGTACATCTGCGGGGGCGGCGGGTGGTCTTGCACGCACTCGGCCCAGTCCTCGGGGTACTCGCCGATCGGCCCGGGCGGCACGCCGTCCGACGGCTGGGCGAACTCGGCGGGCACGAGCGGGCCCTCGGGGTAGACCACGGGCTCCTGTGCCGAGGCCGAAGAGGCCACGACGAGCGCCACTATTAGGGCAAGGAGTATCGGTCCGAAACGGGTCATCCTGCTGACCTGATCGGCACAAGAGCGGCGGCTGTCCCCCCACGGGGCGCGCTTCTGGACGCCTCACCTAGGTCATTTGCCTTGCGCTACTGTCCGCGCCCGCATGCGCCTGAGTCGCCGCCGGTTTCTCCAAGCGGGCGCCGCCGGGGCGGCGGGCACGACGCTGCTCGCAAACGCAGCCTGCTCGATGGAGGAGAGCGGCTCGAGCGCCCGCCAGAACGTCCTGCTCCTAATCGTCGACAGCCTGCGGCCCGACCACGTGGGCGCGTACGGGTCGCCGCAGGTCAGGACGCCGACCGTGGACGCGCTCTGCGCGCGGGGGCTTCGCTTCAACCGCGCCTTCCCCGAGGCGATGGTGACGATCCCCGCCCGCCGCTCGATCTTCACCGCCCAGCGGATCTTTCCGTTTCGCGACTTCGTCCCCAACGAGGAGCTCGGGCAGAGTCCAGGATGGCTGCCCATCGACGACACGGCGCGCACCTTCACGAGCGAGTTTCGGCGGCGCGGCTACTGGACGGCGCAGGTCTCCGACAACCCGCACCTGGGCTTCACGAAGGCATTCGAGCCCTTTCGCCGGAGCTTCGACCACTGGAAGTCGGTTGTCGGCCAGTCGGGCTTCTACCGCTCGCCCGAGAGCATCCCGCTGGAGGTCGTCTATGACTGGCTGCCGCCCCCGCTGCGCGACGACCGCTACGTGCCCGGCATGCGCAAGTACCTGGCCAACTCGGGCGGAGGCGTCAACGAGGAGGAGACCTGTGCCGCCCGCCTCTACAAGCAGGCGGCCGACACGCTCGACGAGGCACGCCTGCGCCAGCCGTT
>JBEVKF010000141.1:0-8484 GCA_040509755.1 Thermoleophilaceae bacterium
CCTCGTAGGAATCCAGCAGCTCGGGGCCGGCCCAGCCGCGGAGCACCCAGGCGAGCTTCCAGCCGAGGTCGTACCCGTCGTGGATGGCCGTGTTCATCCCGGTGCCCCCACGTGGAGTCACGCGGTGGGCGGCGTCGCCGACGAGAAACGAGTTGCCGCGGCGAAAGCTCTCCGCCAGCTGCGCGGCGAAGGTGAAGCCGCCGATCCGCTCGATTTGCGGCCGGACAGTCGCGCTCCCTGCCCCGGCCCGGATGTCGTGCTTGAGCCTCTCCTCTGTGAAGTCCGCGAGACGCTCGGCCCCCGGCTCCCAGATACGGCCATACAGCCACCGATCGCCTAGACCCGCGGGAAAGAAGCTTCCCCCAGGCTCCGGCTGGGCGACCGAGTAGAGCCCGTAGCGATGATCGCCCACGAGGTCCCAGAGCGGGGCGCGAAACAGCGCCGTGACGGCCTCCCAGAGGTTGTCGGGCCCATGCATCTCGATACCCAGGGAGCGCCGGGCGGCGCTGTGCGCGCCATCGGCCGCCACGAGATAGCGGGCGTGGACCGTTCGCAGCTCACCGGTCCCGACGTCGCGCAGCACTGCCCGAACGCCGTCCGGTCTGTCCTCGACGTCGACCAAGGCTGTGCCAAAGCGCGCGTGTCCCGCGTCGAGTGAGGCAAGATGGCGAAGCAGGACCGGCTCCAGGTGATCCTGCGGCACGATCGCCGGGCCGGTCGGGCTGACGACGGCGCTCTGCTCCTTGGTCGGATAGCCGGCCGAAAGGACCGAGCCGGCCGAGGCCTGCGCCAATGTCTCGCACAGCCACATCAGCCACTCGCCCTCGGTGCCTCCGGCCCGGATCTCCCCCTCGAGACCCCAGGAGCGAAACAGCTCCATCGAGCGCGTGCTGATCGACGTCGCTCGAGGCAGGGCCGATAGGTCCGGCCGGCGTTCCACAAGCAGGGACTCGACGCCCTGCCGCGCCAGCGCCACCGCGGTCGTCAAACCCGCGGCGCCGGCGCCGGCGATCAGTACCGGAATCTCGCTGTGATCTTCGTTGTTCATGCCGCGCATCGTGGAGGCGCAGGGATCTCACGGCATGAGCAATCGGCTACTCAATCTCGAGCCGCTCCAACACCTCCCGCCGCCAGCGCTCGGTGCGCGCGACCTCGTTGAGGGTGTAGAGATGAAACCCGGCCACCCCCGAAGCCGAGTCGGTCACGCACGGCGTGAGCTCGCGCAGAAGGCGGTCGGGCTTGAACTGCCGCGTCACGATGCGCGACATCCAGTTGCCGTGGTGGCGCAGGAAGCGCGCCGACTCCCCCAGCCCGATCTTCATTGAGATGCGCATCAGCTTCGCGTAGTCGACGCTACCGGGCATCCCGATCCACATCGGCAGGTGCGTTCCGCGGCGGCGCACCTCGGCGATCCAGTGCACGATCGTCGGGGCGTCGAAGCAGATCTGGCTGATGATGTGGGTTGCCATCGGCGCCTTGGCGAACATCGCGCGGATCGTCTCCTCGTCGGAGATCAGGTGGTGGCTCTCGGGGTAGCCCGTGATGCCGATCTCCTGGAACGCGGCACGCCGCGGTCCCATCGCCTCCAGCAGCTCGGCCGCACCCTCGAACTCGCCGGCGGGCGCGCTGGCGTCGCCGGCGGGCACGAACAGCTCTCGTATCCCCGCCGCGAGCAGCCGGTCGAGGACCTCGTCGAGCTGTGCGCGGTCGCGAACGAGCCGAGCCGAGAGATGCGGAACCACGCGGTAGCCGGCGCTCACCAGCCGTTCGCTCAGGTCGAGCGTCGCGTTGAGGCCCTTGCGCGGCGACGCGGTGACCGTGACCTTGACGTCGGTCTCCAGGTGGGCGAGGACCGTCTCCTCGATCCCATCGAGCGGCAGGATCTCGAAGCGCGAGTTGCGCAGCAGGCCGGCGAGGGTCTGGGACTGGCTTTCGACCGAAGCGCTGGGCCCCATGGTGATATATCAGGCTACCATCGCAGGGTGGCCGCCGAACCGACCGCCCTCCCCGCCGAAGACGCGCAGTCCGCCGGGCTCGTGGCCGAACGCGCCTACTTCGAGCTGCGCGACCGGATCGTCACGTTGCGCCTCGCGCCCGGAACGGTCCTGCGCGAGGACGAGCTCATGAGCGAGATGGGGATCGGGCGCACGCCGCTGCGCGAAGCGGTCAAGCGGCTGGCGCTGGAGAACCTGGTGGCCGTGCAGCCCCGGCGTGGGACCTTCGTCTCGGCCGTCGATGCCGACGACATCGTGAACATCACAGAGGTGCGCGCCGAGCTCGAGGGGTACGCCGCCTGGCTCGCAGCCGAGCGAATGGACTTGGCCGCACGAACGGCCGCCGAAGCCCTCCTGCACGAGGTCGAGGACCTGAGCCGGCCCAACGATCAGGACTGGCTGATGCGCTTCGACCAGCGCATCCATCGCTTCACCTGGGAGGCCGCCGCCAACCCCTTCCTGGCCGAGACGCTCGAGCGGTACTTCACGCACTCGCTGCGGATCTGGTACCTGGTGCTCGACCGCGTGCCGCGCCTGGGCCACGCGGTCCACGACCAGACGCAACTGCTCGAGGCGCTGCTCGACGGCGACCAGCCCCGGTCGCGCACGATCATGCGCGAGCACGTGCTTGCGTTTCAGCGCGACATCCTCGCCGCCTTCAACCGGACCTGACGCGCAGCGCGGGCGGGTGCCACAGGGCCCAGGCGCGCAGCTGCCAGTCCGCCCCGGTGAGCGTTCGGACCGTGACGCGGCCGTGCGCCTCGAGGTGGGTGGCGAGGGCGAGGAAGACCTGTGCGGTAGTGAGCGCATCGCCCTCCGCCACGTGAGGGCGGTGCGCCGGAACCCCGAGCGCCGCCGCGATGTCGCCGAGCGGACGCATGCCCGGGTCGTCCTCGTCCCGCTCGGTGCACAGGAGCCGCCAGAGCACCCCCGTGTCGACGATCCGCCGCGGCCAGCTGGAGCCGAGCGCACGCAGATGCGGCGCGAGGAACGCCCGCTCGACCCAGGCCGCGTGGGCCACCGGGATGCGCCCGGCCATCCGGGCCGCCAGCGGGACAAGCGCCTCGGCAGCCGGCGGCGCCGCGGCGAGATCGGCCGTCCGCAGGCCGTGGATCTCCACCGACTCGGGCCCCGGATCGGTCTCCGGGCGCGCCAGTCCCGCGACCGTGTCGGCCGCAACGATGCGCCCCGCCTCGATCGGCACCCCCGCGAAGGAGATCACCTCGTCGCGCTGAGGGTCGAGGCCGGTGGTCTCCACATCGACAACGAGAAACGATGCCGCCCGCCAAGGGGTCCGCCGCGCGAGGGTCAACTTGGGGGGAAGCCCAGCTCGAGGGCAACGCCGCGCTGCACGCTCGCCACCGCGCGAAAGCCCTCCTTCAGCGAGGACCGCGTGAGCGGGGCGAGCCGCTTGGGATCGATCAGGTTGTCGGGCGGCGTGCCCTCGCGCAGCTGCTCGACCTGGTGCTCCATGCGCAGCTCGCTCAGCAACTCGTAGACGTCGCGCAGCACCGCGGAGTCGGCTGAGTCGAACACCCCGGCGGCCTCGGCGGCCTCCAAGCGGGCGCGCGTCGACGCCGCGCTGACTCCCGAGGCGAGACCGGCCCAGCGCGCGAGCGACTCGATCGGCTGCAGTCCGCGGTGCTTGATGTCGAACACGCCCTTGCGCTCACCGCCCGGGTGCAAGACAGAGTGGCGAAGAAAGCCCGTGGGCGGCCGCTCGTGCAGCGCCGCCGCGGCCATCCGCATGAGCAGCCGCTCGCGATTGGGAGTGCGGGCGAACGCGGCCGCGATGCGCTCGGCCGCCACCGTCGCGCCCCAGACCGGGTCGCTCTCCACCGCCACCGAGAGCAGCATCAGCCCGCGGTCCCGTTCGGGGTGCTCTACCCACGAGCGCGCCCTGGCCTCCCACGCCTCGATCGAGTGAGCGAACAGCGGGCTGGTCGCGACCGCGCCCAGCTCATCGGGCTGGAGCCCGCTCGCGGAAAGCCCCTCGAGGACACGCTCGGCGAGCGTCCGCATCCAGTCGCGCAACCCCTGGTCGTCGTTCGAGCCCTCCCAGGCGAGCGCGCAGTCGACGTCAGAGCTCGGGAACGGCTCAAAACGCCCGAAGCTGCCCATCGCCAGCCAGGTGAAGGGGACCGGTGCCGGGCTCAGGTCCTGCAGGGCGAGCTCGATCAACCGGCGGGTGACGCTGTCGTGCACACTCGCGATCGAGCGGCTGATCGCGGCGGAGGGCAGGCCCGCTCCGTGCAGGGCGATCACCGTCGCCGGCAGCTCCGCGGCCGCGGCGGCCACCTCGTCCGCGCTCGAGCTGCGCGAGATCTCCGCTCGCAGCCGAAACGGGGCGCGGCGCTCGCTGGTCATGAGGTCGACGTCGTCCAGAACCCCGATCAGCCGGCGCCCGGCGTCGAGCACCGGCAGGTGGCGAACGCCGTGGTCGAGCATCGTGAGCAGCGCCTCCGTCCCGGTCCGGTCGGCGGCGACCGTCCACGCCGGTGAGCTCATCACGTCTGAGAGCCGGGTGCCCGGCCCGGCCCCCGCCGCCACCACCCGCGAGCGGATGTCGCGGTCGGTCACGATCCCGAGGCGGTCGCCCAGATCCACCACCGCGCAGGTCACGCCGGTGTCGACCATGCGGCGCGCCGCGTCCTGCACGGTCGTGTCCGGAGGGCAGATCAGCGGAGCGGCACGGATCAGCTCACGCACGTGACGGCCGCCCGGCGTGGGCACCGGCTCCAGATCATGGCCGGCGAGCAGCCGTACGCCCTTGTTCATCGCGCGGGCGATGAAGCGCACGGCATCGGGGCGCTCCAGCACCGGCCGGATGACCGCGGCTGGGAATCGGTAGACGAGCGTGTCCTCGGCGGCGCGCGCGACGAAGCCGAGCGGATCCTCCGCGAGCAGGGAGGCGAACCCGAACATCTCGCCCTCTCCGAGCAGGTCCAACAGCCGGCCGTCGACCACGAGCTCCACCGACCCGCGACGCACGACGTAGGCGTACTCCGAGGTGGCGTCGGCGCGCTCCAGGATGGGGGCCCTTGCGGCGTGGAACTCGATCTCGGCCCGGGCCGCGACGCCCGCCAGATCATCCTCGTCGAGCGTGTCGAACGGCGGGTGTAGGCGGAGGAACTCGGCGATGTCGTGCATGGCTTGCGGCCGTATGAGATATTCGCCGCCCGAGCGCCGGACACGAGGAGGGAACCCGTGGCGACGAGGACTGCCGACGAGCATTCTGACGAACTGGCTGACTTCGGCTACAAGCAGGAGCTAGACCGCAGCATCGGGAAGTTCGCAAGCTTTGCGGCGGGGATCAGCTACATCTCGATCCTCACCGGCACGTTCCAGCTCTTCTACTTCGGCTTTGCCTTCGGCGGCCCGGCCTACTGGTGGACGTGGCCGATGGTCTTCGCCGGCCAGCTGATGGTGGCGCTCTGCTTCGCCGAGCTGGCAGCCAACTTCCCCGTGGCGGGCTCGATCTACAACTGGGCGAAGCGGATGGGCAGCGCCACAGTCGCCTGGCTCGGCGGCTGGATGATGCTCACCGCATCGATCGTGACTATCTCGGCGGTCGCGCTCGCCTACCAGCTCACCCTCCCCCAGATCTGGTCGGGATTCCAGATCTACGGCGACGGCTCGGGCAAGTACGACTTCGCGGCCAACGCAGTGATCCTCGGAACGGTCCTGATCACCTTCACCACGATCATCAACGCCCTGGGCGTCAAGCTGATGGCGCGCATCAACAGCACGGGGGTGTTCATCGAGCTGATCGCAGCGGTGCTGTTGATCCTCCTGCTCGCGGTCAACATCACCCGCGGCCCGGACGTGCTGACCGAGACCCAGGGGACCGGCGCCGGGCACGAGTGGGGATACTTCGGCGCCTTCCTGGCCGCCTCGCTGGCCTCGGCCTACGTGATGTATGGCTTCGACACCGCCAGCTCGCTGGGTGAGGAGACCAAGGACCCGCGCCGCACGGCCCCGGGCGCGATCCTCCGTGCCGTGATCGCCTCCTTCATCCTCGGCGGTCTGATCCTGCTGTTCGCGATCATGTCCGTCACCAACATCAACTCACCGGAGATCGGCTCTCCCACCGGGGGCCTCCAGTACGTGGTCCTCGACGTGCTGGGCGACACCGTGGGCAAGATCTTCCTGATCTGCGTTGCGATCGCCGTGACGGTCTGCTGCCTCGCCGTGCAAACGGCGACGATCAGGATGGCGTTCGCCATGGCCCGCGACAACAACCTTCCCGGAGGGGAGCGCCTCGCCACGGTACATCCAAAGACCAAGACACCGATCGTCCCGGCGGTCATCAGCGGGCTGCTCGCGATCCTGATCCTCGTCGTGAACATCCGCCAGTCACAGATCTTCACCGTGATCACGAGCATCGGGATCATCATGATCTACATCGCCTACCTGCTTGTGACGATGCCGATGTTGAAGAAGCGGCTGCAGGGGGATTGGCCTCCGAAGGATGCGACGGGCCATTTCACGCTGGGCAAGCTCGGCCTGCCGATCAACATCCTCGCGGTGGGCTGGGGCATCTTCATGTCGATCAACCTGATCTGGCCGCGCAAGGACGTCTACAACGCGACCGAGCCCTTCCACTGGTACCTCCAGTACGGCGCGATTCTCTTCATCAGCGTGGTCTTCTTCGGCGGCCTCGCCTACTACTGGTTCGTGCAGCGCCACAGGACGGGCGTACTCGCCTCTCACGCTTTCGAGTCGCCCTCGGACGCGGTTCCGTCGGCCGAGCCTGCGCAGTGACTTGACCACCCGCATGTTCATAGACGGCGCGTGGTGCGACGCCGCCAGCGGCGCCACCACCGAGGCCACCAGCCCGGCCAGCGGGGAGTCGCTGGGGCCGGTGGCCGAGGGCGACCGCGAGGACGCTCGGCGCGCGATCGCCGCCGCCAACTCGGCCTTCCCGTCGTGGGGAGCGCGCACCGGCTTCGAGCGTGCCGAGCTCCTGCACCGTGTCGCCGACGCCTGCGAGGGCCGCCGCGAGGAGCTCGCTCGCATCCTCACCCTCGACCAGGGCAAGCCGCTCAAGGCGGAGGCCGAGGGCGAGGTCGAGGAGCTGATCGAGTTCTTTCGCATGGCCGCCGAAGACGGGAAGCGCGTCCAGGGCGTGATCCCGGAGAGCGCGGCTCCCGGCCGGCGCGTGCTGCTGCTGCGACGCCCGCTCGGCGTGGTCGGCCTGATCACCCCCTGGAACTGGCCCTACACGATGCCCGCCGAGCTGCTCGCCCCGGCCCTCGCATGCGGCAACTGCGTGGTGTGGACCCCGGCGCCGTCGACTGCGGTCTGCTCGGGCGTGCTCGCGGAGTGCGTGGCCGAGGCCGACCTGCCCCGCGGCGTGTTCAACTTCGTCCTGGGCCCGGGGCCCGAGGTGGGCGACGAGCTTGCGGTCAACCCGGGCACGCGCGCCGTGGCCTTCACCGGCTCGACCGAGACCGGGCTGATCGTCGCGCGCCAGGCGGCCGGCAAGGCGCAGCTGCTCGAGATGGGCGGCAACGGCCCCTTCGTGGTGATGGACGACGCGAACCTGGCGGCCGCGGCCGAGGCGGCGCGCGTTGGCTGCTTTCTGGGAGCCGGCCAGAGCTGCTCGGCGGCCGAGCGGCTGCTCGTGCACGAGTCGGTGCGCGACGAGTTCGTCGAGCTGCTCGCCGGGGAGGTCGAGCGTGAGGTCCGGCTCGGAGATCCGCTCGACGGGGCGACCACGATGGGCCCGGTCAACAACGAGCCCGGCGCAGCCAAGATGGATGAGCACGTGAACGACGCCGTGGAGCGCGGCGCCACGGTGGTGGCGGGCGGCAGCAGGGCCGGCGGCTTCCCGACCAGCCTGTACTGGCAGCCGACGGTTCTCGACAACGTCGCGCCGGACTCCATCGCGGTGACCCAGGAGACATTCGGCCCGATCGCCCCGGTCGTCGGCATCTCGTCGCTCGAGGACGCCATCCAGCAAACCAACGGCCAGACGTTCGGGCTGATGGCCGCCATCTTCACCGCCGACCTCCAGGCCGGCATGCGCTTCGCGGACTCGGTCCACATGGGCCTCGTCAACATCAACGAGACCACCAACTACTGGGAGGTGCACCTCCCGTGGGGCGGCCGCGCGCGTTCTCAGAGCGGCATCGGCCGGGTGGGCGGGAGCTACCCGATGGACACGCTGACCGAGCTTCAGACGGTCTTGTTCCAAACGTAATCCTGCGCGCCCTGGGCTGATATATCATGGCCCGCAGATGAGGGACACAGAGGGCAGCGCGGCCGTTGAGACCGCCGATCCCGCGCCCGCGAACGAGCAAAACGGTGAGCCGGTCGTGCGCGCCGAGGGCGTCTGGAAGGTCTTCGGCCCGGACGGCGCCAAGGTCATCGGAACACCCGATGCCGAGCTCTCCCGCGCCGACCTGCGCGAGAAGACCGGCAACGTCATCGCGGTCCGCGACGTCTCGCTGGAGATCAACCCCGGCGAGGTCTTCGTGGTCATGGG
>JBEVKF010000142.1:0-26660 GCA_040509755.1 Thermoleophilaceae bacterium
TCGTCGATCCGCTCGACGGTCAGCGCGAGCCGCCCGTCCTCGGGCCCGGAGGCGATCGAGTAGGAGCGCTGCGCCTGGTAGCCGTCGGGCGCCGTCAGCCGGATGTCGACGTGCTGGCCGGCGACGTGGCCCGGCCAGCCGGGGACGTCGAGCACGATCGTGACCGCCTGCGGGCTCTCCTGGACGAGGCCCGCGACCGTGGCGATCCGCCACGTGACCGCATGCGAGGCGAGCAGCACGCTCACGGGCCGGGGCGCTCCGAGGGCTCCGGGCGCGGCACCTCGGCCAGCCGCGCGTGCAGCTTCGAGCGCAGCACGTCCGGGTCGTAGTCCTCGTGCGCGCGGCGCCGGCGCGCGACCACGACGCCCGTCGCCGTCACCCCGGCGAGCCCGGCCACGCCGAGCAGCTTCCACGTCCTCGCCTGCATCAGATGCGTAGGTTACGGGTCGTGGGCAGCTCGATCCTGGCCTTCGAGGAGGCGGTGGCCGACGCGGCGACGGGCGACGTCTGGCTGTTCCGCGGGCGCTCGCTCGCGGACCGCGCGATCCAGGCGGTCACCAACAGCCCGGTCAACCACGTCGGGATGGTGGTCGCGCTCGACGACCTCCCGCCGCTGCTGTGGCACGCGGAGCTCGGCCGCTCGCTGCCGGACGTGTGGACGGGGCAGCGCCAGCGCGGCGTCCAGCTGCACCTGCTCGCCGACGCCGTGCGCGTGTGGGCGGAGCGCTACGGCCAGCGCGCGTGGACCCGCCGGCTCGAGGGCGAGATCCTGCGCGAGCACGAGGACCGGCTGATGGAGGTCATCGAGCGCTTCGACGGCCGGGCCTTCCCGACGATTCCGGGCCTCGCCCGGCGGTGGGTGTCCGCTCGGCTGCGGCGCCGCTCGTCATCGCTCGAGACGCTCTACTGCGCCGAGCTCGTCGCCACCACGTATCAGCACATGGGGCTGCTCCCCGGCGGCCGGCCAGCGAGCTGGTACGACCCCGGGCGGTTCTGGAGCGGCGACCACATCGAGCTCGTCGCGCCGTTTGTCCTCCGCGGGGAGATCGCAGTGCGCTGACATCGGGCGGGCGGGCAGAATGCAGGTCGTGAGCGTGCAGCTCTTCACATGGGCCGAGCGCCCGGACCTCGCCGACCGAGGGCCCGATTCGAAGGAGGTCTGGCCGGAGTACAACCTTCACGGCGATCTGCACGAGGACTGGTGGGGCCCGCTCCTCCAAGAGCTGCCCGAGTACCAGTTCGCGCTATATGACGACACCACCGACGTGGTGCTCGCGGAAGCGCATACGGGCCCGTTGGCATGGGACGGGGACGACCGCTCTCTTCCAGACGGCATCGACGACGCCTTGACGCGCATCGTGGCAGCGCGACGCGCCGGGACATTCGGTCGATACGTTGTGCGCGATCGCCGCGGAGGTCTCGCCCGGCGCGCGCCAGCGCGGGCTCGCCGCAGAAGTGCTCCGGGCAATGCGCGAGCTGGCAGGTCGTCAGTCGCTCCGCCGGCTGGTGGCTCCCGTCCGACCCTCGTGGAAGGACCGGTACCCGCTCACGCCGATCGAGCGCTACATCACCTGGCGTCGCGAGGACGGCCAGCTGCTCGATCCCTGGATGCGCGTGCATGAACGACTCGGTGCGCGCGTCGCCACGCCCCTGCCCCGTTCAATGCGCATCACCGGCAGCGTGACCGACTGGGAAACGTGGACGGAACTGAGCCTGCCGGCGTCTGGTAGCTACGTGTTTCCCCACGGCCTGGCCCCGCTCACGGTCGACCGCGATGCCGACGTCGGCACCTACTGGGAGCCGAACGTCTGGATGATCCACCCCGAGCTCGTCAGCTCATGAACAGGCGCACCTCCCGGTGCGCGTGGCGAGCGGCGTGTATCTCCAGCTCGGGCAGCGTCGCCCGCATGTCATCGAGCCTCACGCCCATCGCCACCCCGGCGCACTCCTCGAGGTCCGGACACAGGTCGAACAGGCCGCGTAGCGCCGGCCAATCATCTCGTAGCGATCGCTCATTGCGGTGGTGCTCCGGGATATCTGAATCCGGCGTGGTGGGTAACCGCCTGAAGTCCGTGGGCATCGGTGCCCTCGGCTAGGACCTCGCCGCGGACGCTGCAGCCCGGGCGGACGTCGAGGCGAAATCGCGCCGAGCGCTCGCGCTCGACGGGCGCCCACGCCCCCGGTGGAATGGCAATCCTCACGATCTGGGCCGGTGGCAGCAGACGGACGATTGGTCGCTCCGTGCTGCCGCACCGCGTGGTCCCCTCCATCGCAAGGCGAATGCGGCCGGTGCCGCCCTCGGCGTCGCGGACCACCGCCGTCGCACGGAACGCGGGCTCGGACAGCGTCACCACGTCCGGGGCGTCGTCGGCGCGCGATGGTGAGGCCTCAACGCTCGGCGGCGCGCCCCCTCCCGGCTCGAGGAGCAGTCCGGCGGTCGGCGCCAACACATCGCGTTCCGGCACCTTGACTCGCTTGGGTTGGCCGCGCGCTACGCGCACGTTGAGGCGCCAGGACCGGCTGCCCGGATTCGTTGCGGCGAGCTTGACCTCCTTCGAACCGGCCCTTGGAGACGCGACGGCGACCGTGAAGCGGCCAGAGGGCTCGACGCGCACGGCGCCGTCGCTGACGCTGACCTTGCTGTCCGGTGGCGAGACCTTTCCGCTGAACGTGAAGACGGCCGAGCTGGTGGTGGCGGCGCGCGGCTTGTCGAGGTCGACCTTGGCGGTTACCGCGGACTCCCGATGAGGCTGCCCGGCGTCTCCGCTGCAGCCGGCAACGAGCACGCAGATGACAACGGCGCTGCGACGCACGTCCGCACCGTACGACCTCAAAGCACCTTCGACAGAAACGCGCGCGTCCGCTCGTGTTCGGGGCGGTCGAGGACCTCGCCGGGCGAGCCGTGCTCGACGATGACTCCGGCGTCCATGAATGCGACCGCATCGGCGACCTCGCGCGCAAAACCGACCTCGTGTGTGACCACGATCATCGTCATGCCCTGCCGGGCCAGGCGGCGCATGACGTCGAGCACCTCGCCGACGAGCTCCGGGTCGAGCGCCGATGTCGGCTCGTCGAACAGCATGAGCTTCGGGTCCATCGCGAGAGCACGCGCGATCGCGACGCGCTGCTGCTGCCCCCCGGATAGCTGCGAAGGGTAGGCATCGAGCTTGTCGGACAGCCCCACCTGCGCGAGCAGGCTGCGACCGTGCGCCCGTGCGTCCTGGCGCCGCAGGCCGCGGACGCGCATCGGCGCCTCGGCGACGTTCTGCAGGGCGGTGAGGTGCGCGAACAGGTTGAACCGCTGGAAGACCATCCCGATCTGCGTGCGCTTGCGCGCGACCTCGCGCTCGCGCAGCTCGTACAGCCTGTCGCCCGACTGCCGGTAGCCGGCCAGCTCGCCGCCCACCCAGAGCCGCCCGGCGTCGATCTTCTCCAGGTGGTTGATACACCGCAGCAGCGTGGACTTCCCGGATCCCGACGGCCCGAGCAGGCACAGCACCTCGCCGGCACGGACATCCAGCGAGATTCCCTTTAGCACCTGACAGCCGCCGAAACGCTTGTGGACGGCCTCTATCCGCACTGCCGGGTCGGTCATCCCGGCGCCCCGCGCGCCAGGCGCCGCTCGATGAAATGCTGCGCGATCGACAGGATCGTCGTGAAGAAGAGGTACCAGATGCACGCGACCAGGAGTAGCGGCACCTGCTGGTAGTTCGCCGAGTAGATCAGCTGCACCGAGTAGAGCAGGTCGGTAAACGCGATCACGCTGACGAGCGACGTCGTCTTCAGCATCGAGATGGCCTCGTTGCCGGTCGGCGGGACGATCACCCGCATCGCCTGCGGAAGCACGACGCGACGCATCGTCTGTAGCCGGGTCATCCCCAGCGCATGCGCCGCGTCGGACTGTCCGGCGTCGACGGAGATGATCCCCGCGCGCACGATCTCGGCCATGTAGGCCGCCTCATTCAAGGCCAGCCCGAGCATCGCCGCGGCGAAAGGGGTGATCAGCGTGTTGGCGTCGGCGTGGACCAGTTCGGGCCCGCCGAACGGGACGCCGAGCGAGATCGTGGGGTACAGCGCGGCAATGAAGTTCCAGAACAGCAGCTGAACGAGCACGGGGGTGCCGCGGAAGATCCAGACATACAGCCAGCTCACGCCCGCGAGGAGCCGGTTCGCCGACAGGCGCATGACCGCGAGCACGACGCCCAGCGCCACGCCGATCACCATCGCGATCGCCGTCAGCTCGAGCGTCGCCACAAGCCCGCGCAGCACGCGGGCCGAGAACAGGTAGTGGCCGACCAGCCCCCACTCGAAGCGCGGGTTGTGGGCCACCGACCAGGCCAGAGCGGCGCCGGCCACCAGGACCAGCGCCGCGGCCAGCCAGCGCCCGGGGTGGCGGACCGGGACCGCGTGAATCGCCTCGGCCTCGAGGTGAGGCTCGGAGACGATCCGCACGGTGCCGGCCTCGATGGCCACTTAGTCGACGGCGCCGTTGATGGCGGGATCGTCGATTGCGCCGACCTCAACGCCCCACTTGCGCAGGACCTCGTCGTAGGTGCCGTCGCGCATGACCGCCTCGACGGCGTCAAGCAACGGCTCAGCCAGCCCCGATTCCTTCGGGACCGCGATGCCATACGGCGCCGTGCCGTACGGCTCTCCGACGAGCTTGAACCGGCCCTCGGACTTCTCGACCTGGTAGGCGGCAATCGGCGAGTCGGTCATGGCGACGTCGGCCCGGCCGCTTGAGAGCGCGAGATTGGCAGCCGGCTGATCGGGCAGCACGAGCACCTTCAGCGACGAGTCGCCCGCCGACTCGCACTTGCCTTCCTGGGCGGTCGCGTCGTCTGCTTGGATCGTGCCCTTCTGAACCGCGATCGTGTGACCGCACAGGTCCTTCAGATCCTTGATCTGCGGGCCGCCGTCGGCGAGCACAAAGAACGACGTCCCGGCCCTGTAGTAGGTCACGAAGTCGACCGTTTGCTCGCGCTCCTTGGTGTCTGTGAAGCTCGAGAACCCGATGTCGTACTTCCCGGCCGCGAGGCCTGGAAGGATCCCGTCGAACGGGGCGTTGACCCACTTCACCTCAACCCCGAGAGCCTTCGCCAAGGCATCTCCGAGGTCGGGCGACATGCCGACGATCGTCTTGCCGTCGGGTGCAAGGAACTCGTTCGGCGGGTAGGTCGCGTCGGCTGCGACCGTCAGGGTCCCCTTGGACTTGATGTCATCGGGCAGCTCCGCGGCGATCGCGCCGGCGCTCGCCGCCGGGGTGGGACTGTCGGGGCCGTCGTCTCCGTCGCCGCCGCAGCCCGCCGCCGCCAGCGCGGCCGTTGCCAGGGCAGCGACCACAAGGGTCTTCGGGAACATCGGAGCCTCCTTCGTCGCTTATTGAGCGCGAACCTACGACCGGCTCTAGCCACGGCGCGACGGGGCGGCACCCTGCTCTTTCAGGCTTGCAAAAGAGCAGGGACAGACCCCGTCGCGGGCGCGAGACAGGCGCGCGAGGCTATGCGCGATGAACCCACTCGCTCTGGAACCCGAGGCCATGCGCGCGATGGGCCACCGCACGGTCGACCTGCTCGTCGAGCTGCTCGCGCAGGCCGAACGTCCGCCGCTGCGCCGTGCGAGCCCGGAAGAGATGGCGGCGCGCATGCCGTTCGGCGCATCGGAGGGGCCGCAGGACTTCGAGGCGCTGCTGGCGCGCTTGGAGCGCGACGTGCTCCCGTTCATGAGCAACAGCGCACACCCCGGCTACATGGCGTTCGTACCGAACTCCGGAACCTTCGCCGCCGCCCTGGGCGACTTCCTTGCCTCAGCGCTCAGCGTCTACGTCGGCTCCTGGATGGAGGGCCCCGGCCCGAGCCGGGTCGAGCTCGTCGTCCTCGACTGGTTCAAGGAGTGGATCGGCTACCCGAGCGAGGCCGCCGGGGTGCTCGTGACCGGCGGCTCGGCTGCCAATCTCACCGCCCTCGCGTGCGCGCGCGAGACGCTGCTCGGGCCTATGGACGAGCGCGCCGCGCTGTACGTCTCCGACCAGGCTCATGCTTCGGTCGCGCGCGCCGCACGCGTGCTCGGGTTCAGGCCCGATCAGGTCCGCGTCCTTCCGACCGACTCCGATCAACGCCTCCAGGCGGAGACCGTCGCGACGGCGATCCGCTCGGACGCCGACGCCGCCCGCCGGCCTCTGGCGGTAGTGGCCGCCGCGGGCGCCACGAACACCGGGGCGATCGACCCCCTGGAGCGCCTCGCCGCTGTCTGCCGCGAGCACGACGTCTGGCTACACGTCGACGCGGCCTACGGCGGCTTCGCCGCACTGACCGAGCGCGGCCGGGGCGCGCTCGCCGGACTTGAGCTAGCCGACTCCGTGACGCTGGACCCGCACAAGTGGCTCTACCAGCCGATCGAATGCGGGTCCCTGCTCGTCCGCGAGGGACACCTGCTGCGACGTGCGTTCGAGATCGAGCAGGACTACCTGCTTGACGCTGCGGGAGAGACAGGCGAGGTGAACTTCGGCGACCTGGGGCTGCAGCTCACCCGCGGCTTCCGCGCCCTGAAGGTCTGGCTCTCGGTGAGCCATTTCGGCGTCGCGGCGTTCCGGGCCGCGATCGACAACTCGCTCGATTTGGCCGAGCTGGCGCGGCGGCGGATCGCCGGCGACGACCGGCTGGAGTCCATCGCCCGCGGCGAGCTCGGCATCACCTGCTTCCGCCGACGCGTCGACGGCGACGAGAAGGAGGCCGCCGAGGCCAACGCGGCGCTGATCGCCGCCTACGAGGCGACCGGCCGGGGCTTGGTGTCGTCCACCCGCCTCGACGGGCGCTACGCCGTGCGGCTATGCGTGCTGAACCACACCACGCGGGTGGAGGATGTGGAGGCGGTGCTCGACTTCTTCGCGAGCACACCGCTCGGCCCGCGGGCGGATCTCGACGGCGCGCGGTCACCGCACATGATGGACGTCGGCGCGGGCTGGCTGCGGCCCGCGCGGCGCTAGCGCGAGACCGCCGCTGCGCGCTCGGCAGCGACGTCCATTCCGAGTTCAGCGCATGCGTCCGCGGCTCTGGCGGCCATGTCCCGGTCGCCGGCCAGCGCGGCGTAGTCGACGAGCGTGAGGGCGGCAAACGCCCGCGCACCGATACGCGTATCCACGGCCACCGCGGCCTCGAAGTGCTCGGCGGCGAGCTCCTCCCGTCCCGAGACAGCGGCAAGCAGACCGAGGTAGCGCGGAACGCTCGCCATAGCGACCTCCGGCGTGCTGACCGCCAAGCTGTCTTCATAGGGAAGGAGGCGCTCGTACAGCGTCTGCGCATGCTCCGCGTCGCCAAGCGCGTATGCCGCCTCGGCGAGGAACGCGATCGAGCCCAGCCAGGTCTCGTCGAAGTCGAGCGCGCCGAAGCCGTGCGGCGCGAGCGCTGCGAGTGCGACGCGCGCTTCGGCCTCGTCACCCACCGCCGCCAGCACGTGGATGTGGGCGCACTTGCAAACCGGGTAACTGGACGCGTACTCCTCGGCCGCCTCGCGGGCGGCCCCCTCCATCTCGGCCAGGCGCCCCTGCAGCCGGCGGACGACCACCAGCTGCAGCACGTTGCAGACCCTGGCACTCCACGAGAGCGCCCCCCTCCCGATGCGCAGCGCCTCTCCACTGAGCACCTCGGCATCGGCCAGCCGACCCTCGTGGAGGGCCTGGACCGCCCGACGCTCGGCGACGAACCAGTCCTGTGCGGGCTGGCGCAGCTCCGCGGCGAGCGGCGCCATCGCCTCGACGTCCGTTGCGGCGCCGGCGACGTCGCCGAGCTCCAGCCGCCCTGCCGCGCGGTGCTCGTACGCCTCGATGGCCCGCTCGACGTCTCTCGCCTCCAGCGACGCATCGATCAGCTCACCGGCCAGCTCCACCTGGCGCTGGGTGTTGTCGGGCGAATGATGCGCCGAGATGTAGCCGTCCAGGGCATAGGCGAGCGTCGCCTGGTCGCCGAGCCGGCGCGCCGCGTCGAGACCCTCTGCGGTGATCGCGCGGCGCCGGGTTGGGTCGTGGTCGTCGCGCAGAGGGCCGCCGCCGAGCCGGGCGAGCAGGCGGACGCGCCGCGGGCTGTCCTGCTCGCCGATCTGGACGAGGGCCCGTTCGAGCAGGGCCTTGACGTCGGGATCGTCGCGCGAGACCTCCCAGATCAAGCGTCCGCCGTATCCGACCGCCGCTTCGGCGAGCTGGTCAGGCAGCGCCAGCTCCTCCGCGAGCCCGGCGGCCTCGCGGTACGCGCGCTTGGCGGCCGGCGTCTCCCCGGCGCGTGCGTGCGCGTCGCCGAGAGCGAGCAGCAGGTCGCACCGTCGCGGCGGGTCCTCCTCACCGAGCGCGTCGAGCGCGTTGACGTAATGCGCGACCGCGTCCTCGAAGGCGAGCCCGTCGAGCGCCCGGCGAGCTCCCGCGACCGAGTATTCAACGCCCTTGGCACGGTCCCCCGCGGCGATGAAGTGGTGCGCGAGCTCAGCCGGATCCGCGCGGCCGCCCGCCTCGAGCGCCGCGGCGACGCGAGCGTGGAGAGCCGCGCGGCGGCCCGCCCCGGCCGCGTCGTAGATTGCCTCGCGCATCAGGGCGTGCACGAACGTATGGCGCGCGTCGTCGAGCTCCTCGATCAGCCCACAGGCCACGCCGGCCTCAAGCGCATCGAGCACGGCGACGGCCGAACGCTCCTCCACGGCTGACACGAGTGCGTGATCGAACGAGCGGCCGATCACCGCCGCGACGCGAAGCGCCGACGCCGTCTCGGGTTTGAGCGCCGACAGCCGAGCGGCGACGAGCTCTCGCGCGCTCTCCGGCACGCCAATCCGCTCCTTCGCCATCAGGGTCAGCTCACCGTGGCGCTCGACCAGGACGCCCGACTCATCCAGATGGCGCAGCAACTGACCGACGAACAGCGGATTGCCGGCGGTGTCGTGGCGCATCGCCGTCCCGAGCGGTAGTGAGGACGGCCGGCCCGCAAGCGCGCGGATCAACTCGCCGACCTCCGCGTCGGCGAGGCCGGCGAGGGCCACTCGCTCCAGCGGCAGGTCGCGCCCGAGGGAGGCGACAGAGCTGATCACCTGCTCGGTGCCGGCGGCCTCTGTAGTGCGGTACGTGGCCACTATCAACAAAGGCACCCCCTCGGCTGCGCGCATGACGTGGCGCAGCAGCAGCAGGGTCGGTGACTCGGCCCAGTGCAGGTCGTCGAGCACCAGCAGGACCGGCCGCTGCCGAGCGGCGGCATTGAGGGCGCGCGCGACCGCGTCGAAGAGCAGATAGCGGGTGGCCTGATCGTCCGAACCCGCCGGACTCGGAGCCTCCTCGGCGCCCAGCTCGGGCATCACGCGCACGAGCACCGCGGCGTCCTCGCGCAAGGTCGAGTCGGGCAGCTGCCGCAGGGCCTCTACGAACGGCTCGTAGGGCACGAGTGCCTCCGGGTGACAGCGGCCGAGCAGCACGCTGCCCCCCTCGTCGTGTGCCTCGAGCGCCAGGTGCGCGGCGAGGCTCGTCTTCCCGATGCCCGGCTCGCCCGCGAGCAGCGCCATCCGCGCCTCCCCGCGGCGCGCCGCCGCCCAGGACCGCCGCAGCCGCTGCACCTCGTCCGCGCGCGCCACAAAGGGCCTCGCCGCCGCCCGTGCAAGCGGGCCGGGAAGGGGAGCGACCCCGCCCGCAAGCTCCGCCGCGCCGCCGGCCAGCAGCCGGTCGTGCAGCGCAACGACCGCCGGGGCCGGCGTCGTCCCGAGCTCCTCGCGCAACAGAGTTCGCAGGCGGTCGTACGCCAGCGTGGCCTCGGCCATGTTCCCGCCCGCGGCAAGCGCCTGCATCACCAGGGCGTGAGCGGACTCGCGGTAGGGCGCCGCCTCCACGAGTCCGCGTGCCGCCCGCTCGGCGTCCGAGGGCCGCCCTGCCGCGAGCGCGGAGTGGGCTTCGATCTCAAGCGCGCGGAGCGTCAGTTCTCGCTGCGCGGCGCGCCGGTCATCGATCCACGGCGCGCTCAGGCCCGCCAGCAGCTCCTGCGACGTCAGGGCGACGGTCCGGCGAGCAGCTCGCGCCGCGGCCTCGTGGTCTCCGCGCTCCAGCAACGCCGCGGCCGCGGCGAGCGACGCGTCGGCCTCCTCGATGTCGACGGTCGTACCCTCGGGCAAGACCAGGCGCAGGCTGCCACGCCCGTCGACGCTGTCCGGGCCGAATACGCGCCGCACTCCGCTCAGCAGAGCCCGCAGTGAGCTGTCGCGCGAGCGAGGCGCCACGCCGGGCCAGAGCGCGTCGGCAATTGCCTCGCGGCCGAGGGCGTGGCCCCGCTCCAGCACGAGCAGTGCGAACAATGCTCGCGCCTGGCGGGAGGGCAGTCGTTCGTCGAGGCGTGCCCCCTCGTGCTCAACCGCCAGCTCGCCGCATACTCGAATGCGCGGCGCGGCCCTCCGCCAGCAGACCGCGTGGGCGACGACCGGCTCGTCAAGACCCTTCAGCTGCATCGGGCCGAGCTCCTCTAGCGGCACGCTGAGCCGGCGGCCGGAAAGCATGCGCACGACGTCCGAGACGAGGACCTGGCCACCCGCCGCCGAGTCGCAGAGCCGGCGGGCGACGACCACCGGCGTGCCGAAGAGGTCGCCGTTCTCGTGGATGGGCTCACCGGCGTCGATGCCGACGCGCAGCTCGAGGCCGCCAGATTGGGCGCTTGCTGCCATCTGCATCGCGGCGGCACAGGCCACCGCCTCGCGCGCGCTGGAGAAGGCGACCATGAGCCCGTCGCCGACGTTCTTGACCTCGCGTCCCTTGTGGGCGGTGATCGCGCTGCGCAGCACCGAGAAGTGCTCGCGCCGCAGCTCGTCGGCGGCGTCGTCACCAAGCGTGGAGAGCAGCGCCGTCGAGCCGACCATGTCAGTGAAGAGGATCGTCAGGACGTCTGATGCCTGCGCCACGAACCGATCCTAGATCGTGGGGGCCTACCCCTGGTCGCGCAGCACGGTCGGACCGTCCCCGGGGTGGCGCTCGGTCTCTAGCAGCGCGACGAGCTCGAGCCAGCCATCAAACCGGCGTCCTGGCTCGGAGCCGCGGTGGATGACACCGGAAATGGGCTCAGCGGCAGGGTCAATCTCTATCCATAGCCGGTCCGTGGCGGGTTCGCTGCTCATCGCACGATCGTGACGGCCGCCTGCGGTGGCGGCGACGGGGAACGCCCCTGCTCTTTTCCTGCCGGCTCCAACGTTTCTCCAGCGCTGTACCAGCGCCCGCCGGCCAGCATGGCGACATGACCTCAGTGACGACGCCGACCGCGACTGATGCGCCGGCCCTCGCCTATGCGGTGGCTGTGCTCGGCGACGACACGCCAGCGGCGGCGGCGACGCGGCTCGCCGGTCTATCTCTCGAAGACGGCGAGCGGGCCGCCGACGCGCTCGCGGCGGCCGGCATCCTCGCGCCCCGCCGTCCGTTGCGCTTCACGCATCCGGTCATGCGAGCGGCGATCTACGCATACCTGCCGCCGGGCGTGCGGGCGATCGCGCACCGGCGCGCCGTGCGCTTACTCGGCGAGGCCGGTGCGGGCCCGATGGCCCTGGTGGCCCATGCATGTGCCGTCGAGCCGGCGGGCGACCCCTACGTCGCCGAGTCGCTGATCGCGGCCGCTCGCTGCGCGCTGGCTGCCGGCGCACCGCGGGAGGCCACCTTCCTGCTCGAGCGCGCGCTCGCCGAGCCGCCGCCCCACGGCCGGCGCGCGGGCGCGCGGCTCCTGCTCGGCCGGGCGCTCACGCTGGTCGGCGACCGTCGCGCGCCCGAGCTGACCGCCGAGGCTCTCAGCGCGGCGGCGCCCGACGAGCGGCCGCGGATCGCGGCCGAGCTCGTGGACGCCCTGTGGCTGACCGGCGCTGCCGAGGCCGCTCTCGCCTTGGCGTGCCAGAGCGAGGGCGGAGATCCGCCCGGCCTGGCGGCCGCGTGCGCGGCGCGCGACGGAGCGCGGCCCGCCGCTGACGTGGTGCGCCTCGCCCAGCAGGGCCTGGAGGGAGCCACGGCGTTCGAACGTTGCTCCGCGGTCGCCGCACTCATCGCCTGCGACGAAGTCTCGGGCGCGCGGCGCGCCCTCGCTTCCGTTACCCGCCCAGCCACAGCGCGCGGCGCCTGGGCCGAGCTGGCCATGATCGGGCGGCTGCGCGCGCGCTTGACCGCGATCGAGCGCGGACTCGACGACTCCGCTGCCCCGCTGCCTGGACCCGACCCCGGACCCGAGCCGTGGCGGGCGTGGCTCGACGACGCGGACGCGGTGGAGCGCTTCGGAACGGCGAGCGCGCGGGCCGCCGCGCTGCTCGAGCATGGCGCGGACATCGAGTCTCTCGAGCGGGCGGTCGCGTTGCTGGAGGGCTCGCCGCGCCGCGCGCAGCTCGGCCACGCGCTGCTCGTGCTCGGCCGCGCACAGCGCCATGCGGGCCACCGCCGAGTGGCGCGGGCCGCGCTTACGGAGGCGCTCGCACTTGCCCAACGTCTCGGCCACTGCGACCTGGCGCGCGACGCGCGGGAGGAGCTGCGCGTGGCGGGCGCACGCCCGCGGCGCGAGCTGCTCACCGGCGTGGAGTCGCTGACAGCCGCCGAGCGCCGGGTAGCCAACGCGGCGGCGACCGGTGCAAGCAACCGCGAGATCGCCGCGCGGCTGTTCCTCTCGCCGAAGACAGTCGAGATGCACCTCGGCCGCGTCTACCGCAAGCTCGACATAGGCTCGCGCAGGGAGCTGCTGGGCGCTCTGGGCGGGGTGCCGGCGGCGAAAGCGACGGCGGTGCTGCGCGCTGCGGCGTGAGAAATCCCGTGACGTTGGTTCCCCGCCTAACCAGACGCAACGGCGTCGCTGCCAAGCAGTGACTTAGTCGTCGACGACGTCGACCACCTCGTAGACGCCCTCGACCGGCTGGCTCTCGACAAACGCCGATAGCCGATCGACGCGGTGCATCTCCTCGGCGTCGGCCTCGGCACGCCAGCGGCGATAGTCGTCCTCACTCATGTCGAACAACCCGAACGAGATGATCTCGTCCTCGTCTCGGATATTGCGCGCGTGGTAGGCGCGCTGGAACCCCGGCGGCTTGCTCTCGCCCGGATCCCATGCGCGCCGGAACTGCTCCCATGCGCCCGGCTTGAGGCGGCGGGCGGAGAACATGACGATCATCGTGCAACCTCCCAGGTAGATGTAGTAGCCATGCTTCACGAAACGCGTGACGAACGCGAGCACCCATGGACCCTCTGCGCGCCACCCTCAGCCCGCCCGTCGATCCCGCCCGCGATCACGTGCGCGGCGACACCGACGCCCGGGTGACGCTGGTCGAGTACGGCGACTTCCAGTGCCCGTATTGCGGCGATGCGTATCCGGTGGTGCAGGGATTGCGCGAGACCTTTGGAGACCGGCTCCGGTTCGTGTTCCGGCACATGCCCCTCGCCGACCTGCACCCGGCTGCCCCGGTCGCCGCCGAGGCCTCCGAGGCCGCCGGCGCGCAAGGGCGCTTCTGGGAGATGCACGACCGGCTCTTCGAGCACCAGCTCGAGCTCGGCGAGGCGCAGCTCCACGGTCACGCCGAGGTCATTCGCCTCGATCTGGAGCGATTCGACGCAGAACTCCGCGACGGCGCCCACAGAGCCAGGGTCGAAGAGGACTACCGGAGCGGGACCCGCAGCGGCGTCCCGAGCACGCCCCGCTTCTTCGTAAACGGCGTCATTCACACCGGCTCGGCGACGCAGCGGGAGCTCGAGGAGGCAATCAGGACTGAGCTGCTGGAGTAACTGGTTTGGCCGCGCGCGCCGCACCTTCGTCGCGCGCCAGGACCCGCGGGCTGTCGGTGATGAGCCGCCGCTTGCGCAGGCCGTCCAGCCCAAAGCCAGGCTCGTCGAATGCCATCAGGGTGACCTTCCCCTCGTGCAATGACAGCCGGTAGTCCAGAGCCTGGAGCGGATAGGTGTGGCCGTCGATTTCGACGTCGAAGCCGGCAAACCTGGGATGGACCTCCACCCGCACCTCCCCGGTCGCCGGGACGACCAGCGGCGGAGCGCTGCCGCCATGCATCGCCAGCGGCGTGCACACGATGGCGGGGGTCCCAGAGGTGAGCAACGGGCCGCCGGCAGCCATCGAGTACGCGCTCGATCCGAGTGGGCTGGCGACGATCAGCCCGTCGCCGGCGAGACGCACGTAGAGCTCGCCGTCGACGGACACGTCGACAACCACCTGTCCGCCGCCACGACGGACGACGACGAAGTCGTTCACCGCCCACTGCTCCGGCGCACCTACGGGACGGATCGCGAGCGCCGGAAGCCGGCGCGCCTTCCAGTCGCCGCCGCGCACCCGCTCAAGCGCGTAGTCGAGCCGATCGTCCTGCACCGTCGTGAGCGCGCCGAGACTTCCGCACGCCACCCCCAGCACCGGTGCATCGGCGAGCGCCGCCGCGCGCAGCGCGGAGAGCACCGTGCCGTCGCCGCCGAGCGCGATCACCAGATCGCCACGCTCCAGCTCTGCTTTCCGCGCGACCTCGCGGACCTGGCCGCCGACAGCCGGGATCTGGACGATGTCCAAACCCTGCTCCCCCGCCCAGCGTTCAAGGGTCTCGAGCGGCGCCGTGATCGAGCGAGTCGGATGAACGACCAAGGCAACGCGCGCCGGTGGCTGATGGGCGGGCATCCAGCGGACCCTAACCGGCGAGTCCGCGGGCGCGGAAACACCTGGACGAGCCCCTCGGCAAGACACTCCACAAGCGTGCGGCATGTCACAGATCCCCTGCGGCTGGAGCGATTCCCTATGGGCTGGACAAATCAGCTTACGTTTTGTAAGTTAGGCCCTGATAACAGTTCGATATCCAACGAACAATGGAACCCGTCGTTTCACACCACACTCAGCCGCATTCCGCCGTGGTCGGCGCTGCGGGGGCGCTGGTGGCGACGGCGAGCGTGCTCGTCATCGTCGGAGTGGTGCCGCTGCCCAACTTCGACGGTGCGCTCGAGGACGCCTCGCGCACGCTGGGCGGGTGGGCGTATCCGGCCGTAGCCGCCTTTGCCCTCCTCGAGACCGGGGCCTTCGTCGGCCTGCTGGTTCCGGGCGAGACGGCCGTGGTGGTCGGTGGCGTCGTGGCCGCGCGGGGCGAAGTAGAGCTGATCCCAATGATCGGACTCGTCTGGCTGGCGGCCGGGGCCGGCGACCTCATCAGCTTCCTGATGGGTCGACGCCTCGGGCGGCCCTTCGTGGAGCGCCACGGCCCACGACTGCACCTTGGCCCCGAGCGGCTCGCTCGAGTCGACCGCTTCTACGCCCGTCACGGCGGCAAGGCGGTACTGCTGGGACGGTTCACCGGCATCGTGCGAGCGGTTTCGCCCTTCCTCGCCGGCGCCTCTGGCCTTGGCCTGCGTCGTTTTGTTCCCTGGAGCCTCGCCGGTGCCCTGCTCTGGGCGGCGACCTTCACCACGGTCGGGTACGCCTTCTCCGCGTCGTTCGCCGAGTCGGGCGAGAGCGCCGCGCGCATAGCGCTCGGCGCCGCGCTCGTCGTGGCGCTCGGATTCGCAGCCGCCGCCCTGCTCGGTCGAGGCTCAAGCCGCCGGCGCCGGGGCCACGAGCCGGGCGACGCGCAGCGCGGCGACCGCGCAGAGGGCGCCCAGCGCGGCCCCGATGAGCGCCCCCGCGACGACGTCGAGCGGGAAGTGCACGCGCAGGTACACGCGCGAGAGCGCCACGGCCGCGGCGATCGCGAGCGCCCAGGGTCGAAGGCGAGGGCTCACGATCGCGATCGCGGTGGCAGCAGCAAAGGCCGTCGCGCTGTGACCCGAGGGAAACGAAGGGTTGTCCGGGATCGAGGTGAGCGATCCGAGACTCGGGTCGGCCACCGAGGGGCGAGCCCGGTCGAAGACGTCCTTCAGGACGTGCGCGACGAGCGACGCAGCACCGGTGGCGACCGCCGCGGCCACGAAGGCGAGCGGCAGGCGCCGGCATCGCAGGTCCGAGCAGAGCCCAAGTCCGACGAGCAGCGGGCCCTTCACCCACCAGGCCGAGAGCAGCACGAACAGGCCCGTGAGCAGCGGATGCTCGAAGGCTTGCGCAGCTTCCACGAGCGTGCGATCGAAGTCGAGCAGAGGAGTCATCGCCCGGAGAGTCCGGAAGCTAGCAGGCGCGGAAGGCTGCTCGTGGTCGTAAACGGCCGCGCGAGCGGCACCGCCGACCCGCACGGAGCCGGCCGCGAGCTGATCGCCCTCCTCCAGGAGCTCGGCGCGGACGCGGAGGCCCTGGTGACGGCGAGCGAGCAGGAGCTGTGGGACGCCCTTCGCTCGGCCGCGGCGCTTGGCCGCCGCGTGATCTTGGTCGGCGGGGATGGGACGCTGCACGCCGCCGCGAACGCGCCGCTGCGTGAGCTGCCCGAGCTTGCGCTCGTGCCCGCCGGCCGAGCCAACAACGTGGCCCGTGCGCTGGGCATCCCGACCGGCCCGGTCGATGCGCTCACGGTCGCCGCGACCATGCCCGCCCGGCCTCTCGATGCGCTGCGCGTGGTGACCCCCGACCGCTTCATCTACGCGCTCGAGGCTGTAAGCGCCGGTTTTCAGGCCGAAGCCCGCGCGACGTACAGGGCAGACAACTCGGCCGACCTGCGCCAGGGACTGCGGGCGCTGGTGCGGGCGGTGCGTCGCTTTCGTCCCTACTCGGCGGCACTCCGCCTCGACGACCGCGAGCTGCGCTCGCAGTCTGCGGCACAGGTTTTCCTGTCGAACCTCCCCTACTTCGGCTTCGGCTTCGAGGTCGACCCGGGCGCCGATCCGGCCGACGGGCGCCTGGAGGTGATCCTCTTCGAGGCGCGCGGCCCGCGCCGGCTGCTGCGACTGCTTGCTGCCGCCCGGCGCGGCCGGCATCTCGGCAAGCGCGGCGTGCTGCGAGTGCCTGCGACGCGCGCGCAGCTGATCAAACCCCTGCCCTTGGTTGCCGACGCCGTTCCGCTCGGCAATACGACGGCGACCGTGAGCGTGGAGCATGCCCGCCTTCGCGTGGCTTCTCCGGGATGGGCCGCGTGAACGCGCAGGCCACCGCCCGCACTCCCTCCCGCTCGCGCCTCGCCGCCCGGCCGGGCCGCCCAGGCGCTTCCGGCGCGTCCGCGCCGGTCGTGCGCCTGGGCGGCCCTGGCCTCCTCTTGGCTTTCTCCCTGGCCGCGGTCGGTGCGGGCGCGGGGCGTGCGCTGACCACCACGTACCTGCCTGTGCTGCTCGAGCGAATCGACGACGCGCCCTCGCTGATCGGCGCCGTGATGACCGTGAACGCGCTCACGGGCTTTGCGATCCCAATCGCCGTCGGCATCTGGTCCGACCGCCGCGGCCGCCGGTTGCCGTTCATCGCCGGCGGCGTCGTGATCACCGCCGGCGGGCTGATCGCGGTCGGGCTGGGCAACGGCACCTCGTACATCGCTTTGGGGCTGGCGGCCGGGCTCGTCTACACCGGCCTGAACGCACTGACCACCGCGCACCGCGCGATCGTCGCGGAGGACGTGGACGACCGCGGGCGTCCCGCCGCCACCAGCGCGCAGGAGATCGCCGGCCTCGCCGGCGCCGTGGTGGCGGTAGCCATCGGCGGGGCGCTGATCGAGCCCGCACCGGCGGCTGCGTTCGCCTTGGCGACCGTCGTGCTCGTCGGCACAGCGGTGCCGACGCTGCTCGTGACCCGCCGGCTGCGGCTGGGCGAGCGCCGGCCCGCCGTCAGGACACCGACCGCGCGGGCGAGCGTGCGGGACGTGATGCGCCGCCCGGGCGCCCGCGAGGTTCTCCTCTCACAGACCATGTGGGTCTTCGGCTACGCGGCGCTGCCGGCGTTCTTCGTGCTCTACGCCGAGGACACCCTCGGCCTGAGCGTGGGGCTCGCGGGCGCCCTCCCGCTGGGCTTCGGCGCGCTCACAGCCCTCGGGATACTGGTCGCCGGTCGGGCGCGGCCCGAGCGCGTGCACCCGCTGCTCGCGATTGGGGCCGCGCTGCTCGGGGCCGGCCTACTGACGGCCGCTTTCGCGACGAGCCTCCCGGCGGCAGCGGTCCCCTTCGCCGTCGCCGCGGTCGGCGCGGGGCTCGTCACAGGCCTCGGCTTTCCGTACTTCGCCCGCTTCGTGCCCGAGGGCGAGGCCGGCCGGTACAGCGGTGTCTTCTTCGCCGGGCGAGCGGTGGCCTCGGCGGCCGCACTGCCGCTCGCCGGCGTCGCGGTCGAGCTGAGCGGGAGCTACCGCGCCGTGCTCTGGTTCGGAGCGGTGGCACTGGTCGCGCTCGTGCCCCTGGGCCTGGCACAGCGGCGAGCGGAGCGCGGCGCGACCCTCGTGCCGGCGAGCCTGCGCCCGCGCCCCGAGACGGTGGTCGCCGTGATCCCGGTGTTCGCCTCGGCCCGGGCGGTCGAGGTGGCGAGCGCCAGCCTGCGCCACGTCGACGAGGTGGTGCTGGTGGACGACGGCGCCCCCCACGCCATCTCCCGCTCCCTCGACGGGCTCGCCGGCGACAGCCGCGTGCGCATCCTGCGTCGCGACGCGAACGGCGGCAAGGGGAGCGCCGTGGCGGCCGGCGTCGCGCTCGTGCTGTCGGACCCGAGTCCGCCGGAGGCGATCGTCGTGCTCGACTCCGACGGGCAACACGATCCCGAGCGCCTCCCTGCTTTCGTCGAGGCGAGCCGACGCGCCGACGTCGTGATCGGCAACCGCCGCGAGCGCCGCTCGATGCCGCTCGCCCGCAGGATCGCCAACCGTTCGGCGAGCCTGGCGCTGCTCGGCGCCACGCGCACGTGGGTGCCGGACACCCAGAATGGGATGAGGCTGTTCCGCACGGCCGCCCTGCTCGACGTCGCGCTCCCCGAGGGCGGCTACGAGGCCGAGAGCCGCCACCTGCGCGCGTTGCTCGCCGCGGGCCGCCCAGTGGCGTCGGTCGACATCCCGACGATCTACGAAGGCGAGCCGAGCCACTACCGGCCGTTCGCCGACTCCGCCCGAGTGGCTCGCGCCCTGATTGCGTCGCCCGGCACGGACGCGTCTCCCGGCACCGCGGGAGAAGCGCTCGCCGTGCTTCGCGCGTGGACGCCGCGGCTCACCGCCCTGATGATCGCGGTGATCGCACTCGGCCAGGCCCTGCCCGTCTTCCAGCCGCTGGACAACTCGCTCGCGCTTGCGATCAACGGCCTCGGCGACGGCCCTGAGTGGCTCTACCAGGCGCTCGATCCCCACACCCGTAACTACCTCCTCCTTACCTCGATCACGCTGGTGGCGGCCGCGATCACCCTGCGCCGGCCGCGCCACGTGCTCGGCGCCGTGCTCGGCATCGTGCTCGCCGCCTACCTCGCCGGCGCCGCGCTGGAGGTCGTCAAGCTCTTCATCGAGCGAGCCCGGCCCGAGGAGGTTGTGGGCGCCCAGCTACAGCTCTCGCACGGGCGCAGCTGGGCCCATCTCGCCTCGTTCCCATCCGGCCATCTGATCGTGACGGCGGCGATGGCCGCGGCCGCTGCCACTGCGGTCCCGGCGCTGCGGGGCCCGCTGATGGCCTACGTGGCGCTCGTGGCGCTCACCCGGGTGACCTTCGGGGCACACTTCCCGATCGACGTGGTCGTAGGTGCCGCCCTCGGCTACGAGCTCGGCCTGTTCACGGCGCGACTGATGGCCGGCGCTCGCCTGCTGCCGGCCGCCGAGCCCCGAGTCGCGGACCACCGGGTTGCGGTTCCGTCCAGGGCGGTGCGCTGAGCGGAGCCGCCGGTCATGCCCGGATGGCCGGGCGCCTTCGGAGGTAAGACCTCGTGGGCTCGGGACGCAAAGCTGGTATGACCCTGAACGCTCGCTCCGTTACCCCGCTTGCGCCGGCGGGGGCGCCGGAGCTCGATACCCGTGTCCGCCGCGTCGATCACGCCGCCACGGAACGTGCGGCGCGCGAGCTGCTGCGAGCGCTCGGCGCCGATGTCGATGCCGCGGCTTTCGAGGAGACGCCTCGCCGGGTGGCCGACGCCTATACCGAGCTGCTGACGCCGCAGCCGTTTCGGGCCACCACTTTTCCCAACGACGACGGCTATGACGAGCTGATCGTTGCGCGGGCGATTCCGTTCCACTCGCTCTGCATGCATCATCTGTTGCCGTTCCACGGGGTGGCGCACGTCGGCTATCTGCCTGACGAGCGGATCATCGGCCTGAGCAAGCTCGGCCGCGTAGTCGAGTTCTTCAGCCGCGATCTGCAGATCCAGGAACGGCTGACCACTCAGGTCGCCGACTGGCTTCAGCTCCAGCTCGAACCCAAGGGCGTCGGGGTCGTTCTGGAGGCCGAGCATCTCTGCATGTCGCTGCGCGGCGTGCAGAAGCTCGGCGCCAAGACCGTGACCTCGGCTCTGCGCGGTCTCGCCCGCGAAGACCCCCGCACTCGCCAGGAGTTCCTGGCCCTGACCACGAGGACATCCCATGACCAGTAACCAGACCCACATCATCGTCGGCGCCAGCCTCGCCGGCGCCAAGGCCGCCGAGACGCTCCGCCAAGAGGGCTTCGACGGGCGCGTCGTGCTCGTCGGTACGGAGGACGAGCACCCCTACGAGCGGCCGCCACTTTCAAAGGACTACCTGCGCGGTGAGGTGGGGCGCGAGAAGGTCTACGTCCACGACGAGGCGTTCTATGCCGAGCAGGAGATCGAGCTGATGCTCGGCCGGACCGCCATGAGTCTGAACACCTCGAGCAAGGAGCTGGTCATGGAGGACGGGGAGCGGCTGCGCTATGAGCGGCTGCTGCTCACCACCGGCGCCGAGCCGCGACGGCTCTCGATTCCCGGGGCAGACCTCGACGGAGTCCTGTACCTGCGCAGCGTCCAGGATTCGGACGCTCTACGCGAACGGCTCGACCGCGGCGGCGCGCTGGTGGTGATCGGCGCGGGCTGGATCGGCGCCGAGGTCGCTGCCTCGGCTCGTCAGCGAGGCCTTGAGGTCACCGTCCTCGATCCGGTCGCAGTCCCGCTCGAGCGGGTGCTCGGCGCCGAGGTCGGCGCCATCTACCGCGACATTCACACCGGCCACGGCACGGAGATGCTGATGGGAACGGGGGTCGAGGGCTTCGAGGGCAACAAGGCGGTCGAACGCGTCCGCACCAGCGACGGGCGCGAACTGGAGTGCGACTTTGTCGTGGTGGGCGTCGGTGTGCAGCCGCGCACCGGGCTCGCCGCCCAGGCCGGCATCGGAGTCGACAACGGCATCCTGGTCGATGAGCACCTCGAGACCAGTGCGCCCGGCGTGTTCGCCGCGGGGGACGTGGCGAATGCCCACAATCCCTTCTACGGCGAACGGATCCGCGTCGAGCACTGGGCCAATGCGCTCCACCAGGGGCCCGCCGCGGCCCGCACCATGCTCGGTCAGGACAGCACGTACGATCGCCTGCCGTACTTCTTCTCCGATCAATACGACGTCGGCATGGAGTACTCGGGCTTCGCTCGTACGTGGGACCGGGTTGTCTTTCGCGGCGATCCCGCCAACCGGGAGTTCGTCGCCTTCTGGCTGGTCGAAGATCGCGTCGTGGCGGGCATGAACGTCAACGTCTGGGACGTCACAGACCCGATTCAGCGCCTCATACGCGAACGGGTGCCCGTTGATGAGCGGCGCCTGGCCGACCCCGACGTGCCGCTCGACCAGCTCGCCGCCGGCGCGCGAGGCGGCGTGGCATGAACCGCCTCCAAGCGCTGCATGACGCCGGCGTCTCGATCTGGCTGGACACCCTCTCGCGCGAGCTGCTGGACAGCGGCGACTTCGCCGAGCTGATCGCCGACCGCGTGGTAACCGGGGCAACCTCCAACCCCACCATCTTCGCCAAGGCGATCACCGGCTCAGACCGCTATGACGACCATCTCCATGCCGCCGTCGCCTCGGGGACGCGTGAGCCGCAGGAGCTGTTCTTCGAGCTTGCGCTCGAAGACATCCGCCGGGCCGCCGACCTGCTGCGCCCCGCCTACGAAGAGAGCGACGGACGCGACGGCTTCGTCTCCTTCGAATGCACGCCCGACCTCGCCCACGACACCCAGGCAACGATCGAACAAGCGCTCGAGCTCTGGGCCCGCCTCGACCGGCCGAACGTGATGATCAAGGTTCCGGCCACCGAGGCCGGGATCCCCGCGATCGAGGAGCTCACGGCCCGCGGCGTCAACGTCAACATCACGCTGCTGTTCTCGATCGCGCGCTACGAGCAGGTCATCGACGCCTACCTCGCTGGTCTCGAGCGGCGCGTGGCGGCAGGTGAGTCGGTGGACGCGCTCGCGTCGGTGGCGTCGTTCTTCGTCTCCCGCGTCGACGCCAAGACCGATCCCCTGCTGCCGGCCACCTCCGGCCTGCGCGGCCGGGTGGCGATCGCCAACGCCCGGCGGGCCTACGCGCACTACCTCGACCGATTCACCGGCGAACGCTGGCTTGCGCTAGCCGACGCCGGTGCCCGTCGTCAACGCCCGCTGTGGGCAAGCACCGGAACCAAGGACCCCGCTTATTCAGACGTTCTCTACGTCGAGGAGCTGATCGCGCCGGACGTGATCAACACGATGCCCGAGGCTACGTTGCGGGCCTTTGCGGACCACGGCAACGTGTCCGACACCGTCAGCGTCGTAGTCGGCGCGGCCAAGGCAACCCTCTGCCGTGCGCAGGACGGCGGCATCGACCTCGACGCCATCACCGCTCAGCTCGAGCGCGAAGGTGTGCGTTCCTTCTGCGACTCCTACCACGAGCTGCTCGCCTGTATCGAGAGCAAGCTTCAGGCGATCGACGTTTCCGCGCACACGCTCCAGCCCTGACGCGTCTTCGTCAGGGAGTTCTCCTGGTCATGCCTGCGTCGACGCCGGACGCGTATCGCCGCGGTCTCGTAGCGTTGTGTCGCATGCGCTCAGGACTTTTCATGCCCCTATTCGATGAGCTGGCCGACCCGGCGGTCGTCGCGCGCCTGTCCGCCGAGGCGGAGGAGGCGGGCTGGCACGGAGTGGTCGTCTGGGACAACCTGCGCTTTCAGGAGCCTGTGGTCGACGTGGCCGACCCGTGGATCACGCTGGCAGCGATGGCCACGGCCACAGAGCGGATCCGGCTCGGCCCGATGGTCACCCCGCTGGCACGACGGAGGCCTGTCAAGGTGGCCCGGGAAACGGCGACGCTCGACCGGCTCAGCCGCGGCCGACTCACGCTCGGCGTCGGCCTGGGGAGCGACCGGTTCGCGAGCGAGTATTCGATCACCGGCGAGGAGCTTGACGACCGCCGACGCGCAAGCATGCTCGACGAGTCGCTCGAGGTCCTGGCGGCCGCCTGGTCGGGCGAACCGGTGCACCACCGCGGCGAGCACTACACGGTAGACGGCATGCGTTTCCTCCCCCGGCCGGTCCAGCGGCCGGGCGTTCCGGTATGGGTCGCGGGCTACTACGGCAAGGCCAGGCCGGTGCGCCGGGCGGCGCGGTACCAGGGTTTCTTCCCCCTCGGCCTGGACCACCCCGAACAGCTCGCCGAGATCGTCGCTGGCCTCGCGGCGCCGCGCAGGGACGCAGGCAGGGACCCCACGGAGCCCTACGACATCGTCGTCGCCCTCCCGCCCGGCGACGATCCGGCACCTTACGTCGCAGCAGGCGCCACGTGGTGGCTCGTCGAGTTCCCATGGGACGCGCTATCGATCGACCAGGTGCGCGCTGTGATCCGCGACGGCCCGAACGACGGCGCGGCATGACTGACCTGACCGCGCTCGACACTCGCCTCAAGCCGAGGAAGCCATCCGCTTGCAGAATGTCGGTCAGATGAGCGAGCCTGTGGAGGAGCCGCCGGCGACTCCGGATGCCCCCGGCGCCGAGCTGAACGCACGCGCCCGCCTGGCTCTGCGTGAGGCGCGCACGGAGGCGGTCGTCGTTCTGGCGGTCGACCTGGCGCTGTTGGGAGGCCTCGCGGCGATCGACAAGGCGAAGGGCTGGGACATCATCGACCTTCCATGGTGGGCGTGGGGGCTGCTGGGCTCGCCCGCCCTGCTGATGATGATCTTGCTGCTCGCGGCGCCGGTCGCCGAGCTGAGCCCCGGCCGAGTGCGAAATGGCGGCGTCGTGCTGCTCAGCCTCGTGGTCGCCGCCGATGCGTTCGGCGTTGGGGTGCTGCTCGCCGCTCTGGCGGGCAGCAGTGCGGCGAGCCTCAGCGCCGGCGAGCTGCTCACCCACGGGGCGGTCATCTGGCTCTCCAACATCATCACCTTCGCGCTGCTGTTCTGGCTGCTCGACGAGGGTGGACCGCGCCTGCGCGCCGAGCGCGGGCGGACCGACCCCGACTTTGAGTTCCCCCAGGACGCCCGTCGGCACGCCGGCTGGAGCCCACGGCTGAGCGACTACCTCTACGTGTCGCTCACCAATGCGATCGCGGTCAGCCCGACCGACACGATGCCCCTCACCCGCAGGGCCAAGGGCCTCATGGCCGTAGAGTCGCTGCTCTCCTACGCCGTGGTGATCCTCGTCGTCGCCCGCGCCGTCAACGCCCTCGGCTAGAGCGCCTGACCACCCCAGCCGCGGTTAGGACCTCATGTCCCGCGTCTCGGTGGGATTCAGCCGCTCTCGTCCGCGCGGACAACCACGACCGGTCGCTGGCAGCGCGCGAGCACCTGCCGCGAGGTGCTTCCGAGCAGACGCGATCGCAGTCCGGAGATGCCATGCGAGCCGACCACGACGGCCGCTGCATCGCGCTCGACCGCAAGGTCGACGATCGCCTCGGCCACGTGGACCTCGTCCGGGATCGCGTGGGGCTCGGCATCGAGCCCGAGAGAATCGGCGAGCCGGGCACCGTCTCGGGCGACGACCGCGGCGTGATGCTCCCCCGCCTCGTCAACTTCGGACACGAGTTCCGGATCGAGCGGGACCTGCACGGTCCCGACTGCGTCCAAGCCGGGGTTGAGCACCGCCATCGCGGCCAGTCCCGGCTCCCACACCGTGACAACCAACGCGACGCTGCCGGGAAAGAGCTCGGCAGCAGCTCGCACCGCGACGTTGGCGAGATCAGAGCCGTCGTAGGCAATCAGCACACGCGGCTTTGGCCCAGACATGCGCCATAGCGTAAACGCGCAGGCCGGCCAGGTCAGTGCGGCGCCGCGCTGGTCATCCTCTTACTCGGCGCGGAGCGCCTTCAGCGCGTCGAGATAGACCTCTGAGAACGTCGGGAACGGTTGGATCGTGTCGCTCAGGACGTCGAGTGGGACGTGGGCGCGGATCGCCAGCGTGGCCTGCTGTAGCCATTCGCCGGCCTCGGGCCCGAGCGCGTAGGCCCCGGTGAGCCGCTCGCCGTCCGAGACGAGCGTCATGAACCCGGGCCGCTCCGCGTACGCGCGCGTGTAGGTGGAGGTGCGCGGCACCTCGGACAGCGGGACGGTCGCGGACATGGCTCCCTCCGGCGCGCCCACGGACGCCGCCTGCGGGTCGGTGAACACCACCCGCGGAACCGCGTCGTAGTTGGCGATCCGCTCGCGCCCGAGGATGTTGGCCGCGGCCACGCGGCCCTGGTACTTGCCCATGTAGGTCAGCGGCCAGATTCCGGTCGCGTCGCCGATCGCCCACACGCCGTCCGTCACGCGCATGCGCCCATCGACGGGGATCCCCTGGCGCGTGGGTTCCACGCCAATCGTGTCGAGGCCGATGTCGTCAACACGCGCGCGCCTGCCGGTCGCGACGAGCAGGCGCTCCCCGCGCAGGTCGTCGCGTCCCGCGAACTCGACCAGGTACTCGTCGCCGTCGCGGCGGACCGAGGTGGCGTGCTCGCCGAAGTGGAGCTCGATCCCATCCGCCGCGAGCGCAACGCCCAGTCCGTCGCCGAGCGGCTTGGGCTCGCGCGGCAGCAGGTGGTCCATGCCCTCGACGAGGGCCACCGAGGCGCCCAAGCGCCGCACCGCCTGCGACATCTCCACTCCTACCGGGCCGCCGCCGAGCACAAGCAACCGACGGGGCACCTCGGTCAAGGCCGTCACCTCGCGATTCGTCCATACCCCATCCAGCTCGCGCAAACCAGGCACGGGCGGGATCACGGGGTCCGAGCCGGTCGCGATCACGACGTGACGCGCCGAATAGGTCTGGTCGCCGATCTCGACGCTCCCGGGGCCGGCAAGTCGCCCGGCACCGCGCAGCACCTCGATCCCCATCGACTCGAGATAGGCGGCCTTGGCGCCGTCCTCGTAGTTGGCCACCATGAAGTCGCGCCACTCGAAAGCCCCCTCCGGACGCACGCCCCCGCTCACGGCCTCGCTGGCGCCCGGGGCCTCGCGCGCCGCCTGGAGCGCCTCGCCGGGCCGGAGCAACGTCTTCGAGGGGATGCAGGCCCAGTAGTCGCACTCGCCCCCGACGAGCTCGCGCTCCACGATCGCGACACGGACGCCTCCGTCCGCGAGGCGACCCGCGCAGTGCTCCCCGGCCGGACCGGCGCCGATGACGATGACGTCGTAGTCGCTGTTCATGTCGGCAGCGCGTCGAGCTTGGTACTCATGGCGAACTCCTCACGATGGGTCGGGAGGGAGACCCCCCAGCGCGGGCGGGGTCTCCAGGGCACCGGCGAACACGGGCTCAGGCGGACGCCACGACGACGTTCTTGACCTCCGCCATGTAGCGCCCTGCGGCGTCGGAGGCCTCATCCGGAGTGCTCCCGCTCTGGCGGGCGTCCATGTACGCCGCGTACCAGTCCCACCAGTCGTGCGGCGGGGCGACCGCCTCGAACGAGCCGTGACGCTCGGC
>JBEVKF010000143.1:0-35945 GCA_040509755.1 Thermoleophilaceae bacterium
GAGCAATAAAGGGATAGCTCGGTGACGCGCCCGAAACCCGCTCCATTGTCGACTTAGCGGTCCCACGCACCGCTAACTCGACAAACGAACGCCGAGGCCGACCGCCAGGGGAGCGCCACGGCAACCCGTCCCACCCCTCATTCCTCGCAGTTGGCACGAGCCCAAGCAACCCGGGCGAGTCACCAGCCAGCCCGCCCACCGCTCCATTGTCGACTTAGCGGCCCCACGCACCGCTAACTCGACAACGTACGCTGAATCCGACCGCCACGGGAGCGCCACGGCGACCCGTCCCACCCCTCATGCTCGTCGTTGGCCGGAGCCCTGCACCAGGGGCCGCGGAGCCAACCGACCGGGCCTACGACAACCCCGCCCCCAGCGCCTTGAACCGCCGCATGTTCTCCGTCATCGCCACCTCGGTCGGCAGCCGCTCCATCGAGGACGCGCCGAAGAACCCGGCGATGCCCGTCGTGCGCTCGAGCACGTAGGCGGCGTCCTCCGGCTCGGCCAGCGGGCCGCCGTGGCACAACACGATCACCTCCGGGTTGACCGCCACGGCCGCGTCTCGCATCGCCTGGATCAGTTCGACGCACTCGTCGAGCGTCTTTGCGGTCGTCGCTCCGATCGTGCCCTTGGTCGTGAGACCCATGTGCGGGACAAGGACGTCCGCGCCCGCGCCGGCCATCGCGGCGGCCGACTCCGGGTCGAACACGTACGGCGTCGTCAGCAGGCCGCGCTGGGCGGCCGTGCGGATCATGTCCACCTCGAGGTCGTAGCCCATCCCTGTCTCCTCGAGGCCCTGGCGAAACTCACCGTCGATCAATCCGACCGTCGGGAAGTTCTGGACGCCGGCGAAGCCCGCCTCGTCGACGTCGCGCAGGAATCGCGGCATCAGCCGGAAGGGGTCCGTGCCGCACACGCCGGCCAGTACGGGCGTTTCGCTGACCACCGGCAGCACCTCCGCCGCCATCTCCATGACGATCGCGTTGGCGTCGCCATAGGGCATCAGGCCGGCCAGGGAGCCGCGGCCCGCCATCCGGTAGCGGCCCGAGTTGTAGATGATGATCAGGTCGGTGCCGCCGGCCTCGGCGCACTTGGCGGACAACCCGGTGCCCGCGCCGGCGCCGATGATCACCCCGCCGGAGTCGACCGTCGCGCGCAGCTTCGCGCGCGCCTCGTCGCCGGTCATCCCGAGCCGTCCTCCGTAGTGATGTACTCGTCGAGCTTGCTCACCATCGCGTGGGCGAACTCGGGGTCGTTGATGTTCATGTCGAGCTCGATCAGCTCTACTCCGCCGCCGACCTTGCGCAGCTCCTCGAAGAGAGCGGCGTCGGCCTCGGGGTCGTGGAACGGCTGGCCCTCGGCGTCGATCATCGAAACGCCGCCGAGCGGTACGAACAGCGCCGTCGGCCCGGTGGCCGCCGACAGCTTGCTCGCGATCCGCCGGCCGAGCTCCGCGTTCTCCTCCTTGGTCGTCCGCATCAGCGTGACCACCGGGTTGTGAACGTAGAGGTTGCGGTCCTCGAACTTCGCCGGCACCGTGTCGCGCGCGCCGAAGTTGACCATGTCGAGCGCACCGACCGAGACCACCTGCGGTATGCCGAGCCGGCCGGCCATCTCGAGCCGGTCGGGCCCGGCCGACAGCACGCCGCCGACGAGGTCGTCGCACAGCTCGGTGGTAGTCGCATCGAGCACGCCCTTGAAGAAGCCCGACTCCATCAGTCCCTCCATCGCCATGCCCCCGACGCCGGTGGCATGGAAGACGACCGGCTCGTAGCCGAGCTCCTCGAGCTCCGCGCGCGCGGCCGTCACGCAGGGCGTCGTCACACCGAACATGCTCGCCCCAACCAGCGGGCGCTCCTCGGCCAGCTCAACGGCCGGAGCCTGGACCATCCCGGCCATCGCGGCCGCCGCGTTCGCCAGCACTCGCGCCGAGACCGCGTTGATGCCTGCCACGTCGGCGACCGACGCCATCATCGTCACGTCGCGCGAGCCCACGTAGTCGCGCGTGTCGCCCGCGGCCATCGTCGAGACCATCAGCTTGGGAACTCCCACCGGGAGCACCTGCATGGCACGTGTCGCGATCGACGTATTGCCCGATCCGCCGGCGGCCAGTATGCCGTCGATGCGGCCCTCGTCGTGCAGGCGCTTTACGAGCACGGCGGCGGCGTCGGCCATCGCCGTCACCGCGGCCCCGCGATCGGCGGCTTCGGCCAGCGCACTCAGGTCGGCGCCGGTGCCGGCCGCGACCTCCTCGCGCGAGATGTCGGCCTCGGTCCGGGGTGCGTCGAGCGTGCCGACGTCGGCCATCAGCACGTCCACTCCGGCATCACGCAGGCGGTCGCGCAGGAAGGCGTACTCGTCGCCCTTGGTATCGAGGGTCCCGATCAGCAGGACCGTGGGGCTCATGCCTGCAGGGACCAGTCGGGCCCGTCGCCCTCGCGGAAGTCGGGCAGCCCGCGCAGAGCCTTCTCCGCGCCGCCCGGGTTGTAGAGCGCGAGCAGGCGCAGCGGCTGCCAGCCGGTGTTGACCGTCGAGTGGAACATCGCAGTCGGGACGAAGATCGTGTCACCGGCCTTGATCGGGAAGGTGTTCTCGCCGCCGTCGTCGAGCATCTGGTCACCCTCACCCGCGAGCACGTAGAGGATCTCCTCGGCGTCGGGATGATTGTGGCGGTCGTGGCCCTTGCCGGGCAGCAGCACGACCTCGCCAAAGGTGAGGCTCGCGCCGTCGGTGTCGTCCGGGGTCACGTACCACTTGATCACGCCCCAGTCGAATGACTGCACGGGCTTCGAGCTCGGGTCGATTGCGTTCATGACGAAAGTGGCTCCACTCCCAGGTAGCGACGCTGAGCGTCGGGGTCGGCGTTCAGTTCCTTGGCCGTGGTCTCGGTGGCGATCCGCCCCGCCACCATCACGATCTGGCGCTCGGCAAGTGCGGTGGCCACGCCGAGCTTCTGCTCAACCACGAGCAGGGCCGTGCCCTCCTCGTGCAGGCTGCGGATCGTCTCGAGGAGGCTCTCGACCACGGTCGGGGCCAGTCCCTCGGAGGGCTCGTCCATTATCAGCAGCTTGGGGTTCAGCAGCAGCGCGCGCGCGATCGCCAGCATCTGCTGCTCACCGCCGGACAGCTGAGCGGCGCCGTTGCCCTTGCGTTCGGCGAGCCGCGGGAAGGTCTCGTAGATGCGCGCCGGGGTCCAGCGCTTGCCGTTGCCGCGCCCGGCCACGAGCTTCATGTGCTCGTCGACCGACAGCGAGGGAAACAGGCGCCGGCCCTGGGGCACGAACCCGATTCCCGCCGCGGCGATCTTGTACGGGGGCGTGCCCATCAGCTCGCGGCCCTCGAAGCGCACCGACCCACGGGCCGATCCGAGCAGTCCCGTGAGCGCGGCGCAGAGCGTTGACTTGCCCATGCCGTTGCGTCCGATCACGGCCACGGACTCCTGGTCCATCGCGAAGCTCACGTCCTGGAGCACGTGCGCCGCTCCGTAGTAGCCGTTGAGCATCTCCACCTCGAGCAGCCGGTCAGGCATGACCCACGTCTCCGCTGCCCAGGTAGAGCTCGTGCACGGTCTGGTTCGAGCGGATCTCCTCCGGGGTGCCCTCCACGAGCACGGTGCCGTTGTGCATCATCGTCACCCACTCGGCCACGCCCAGGGCCACGTCCATGTCGTGCTCGATCAAGATCAACGTGATGCTCGGGTCGAGCTCGCGCAGCAGCTCGGTGAGGCGCACCCGCTCGGCCCGCGAGAGTCCGGCCGCGGGCTCGTCGAGCATCATCAGCTTGGGATCGGTCGCGCGCGCCATGGCCAGCTCGAGCTGGCGCTGCTCGCCGTGAGACAGCTCTCCGACCTCGCGATCGAGGACCTCCTCGAGGCCGACGATCTCGGCCATCGCGGCGGCGCGCTCGCGCATCTCGGCGTCCTTGCGCGAGCGTAGGGGACGCAGGTGGCCGCTCTCGACTCCGAGCAGCGCGAGGTAGAGGTTGTCCGCGACGGTCATGCCGAGGAAGAGCTTTGAAGTCTGAAAGGTGCGTGCCAGCCCGAGCCGCGCGCGCTTGCGCGCCGGCTCGGCTGTCACGTCGCGCCCGAACAACTCGATCGACCCTGACGTGGGGCCGAACTCGCCGGAGATCACGTTGAAGAGCGTGGTCTTGCCGGCGCCGTTCGGGCCGAGAATCGCCCGGCGCTCGCCGGGCTTGATCTCGAGGTCCACCTCCCTGACGGCGTGGACCCCGCCGAAGCGCCGGCCGACCCCCCGCAAGCGGAGGATCGGCGCGGCACCGTCGGTGGTTGGCAATGCGTCAGCCACGGAACTCCTGCGAGATCAGCCGGTTTCCTCGGCCTGACCCACCCACTTGGGCGGATCCTTCGTCTCACACGTGGGGTTCTCGCGATCCGGCGCGGGTGTGTCGGCCGTGAAGAAGCCGCCGAACGCCTGATCGACCGCAGGGATCCTGCGGAACGTCTTCACGTCCGCAATCTCGTCGCCGTTTGCGTCAGCGACCACGCGCTTGACGAAGTTGTCGGCGATGCCGTTGCGGTTGTCATCGAGCTCGATCTGGCCGTAGGCCGCATCGAGTTGCACTTCTGCCAGCGCGCCCTGAAGCTCCTTCTGGCCGCCGCCGATGTTGCCGTCGACGTTCTCCAGCCCCGCAATCAGAGCCATCATGGCGTTGTAGTAGTTGTAGACGAACACCGAGGACGCAAACGGCGCGATCACCGGGAACGCCGCCTCGATCTCAGCGTTGTAGTCCTTCGCCGACTGCTCGGTCGAGTCCGCGGACGTCGGGCCCGCGGTGACCGCTCCGGTCAGGCTGTCCCCGACCTCCTTCAGCACGACTGGGTCGTCGAAGAAGACGTTGCCCATGACCTTCTTGGGATCGAGCTTGCCGCGCTGCTGCTCGTACTGCTTGAGGAACGAGATCAGACCCGATCCGCCGATACCGACGTACAGGCCGTCCACGTCCTCGGGGATCTGGCTGATGAAGGACGAGTAGTCCTTCTCACCCAGCGGCGGCCACACGCGCTTGGGGATCTTTCCGCCGACCGAGCAGAACTCGGCCACGAACCCGGCGAGCGACGTGTAGGGGAACGAATAGTCGTCGCCCACGATGGCGGCCGTCTTCCAGCCCAGCTCGTTGAACGCGTAGTCGCCCAAGCCGGCCGACCACTGCGCACCATCGGTGTGGAAGCGGAAGAAGTTCGGCGCCCGAACCTTGAGTGTGGCGTCCTGCGCGCCGGACGTGCCGTTGATGAACGTCTGGTCGGGATGCTCCTTGGCGTAGTTCGCCACGGCGATGCCCTCGTCACCCGAGAGCGGGCCGATGAGGATGTCCGCACCCTCCTGCTCCATGAGCCGGCGGGTCTCCTCGACCGCCTTGTCCGCGGTGTCATCCGAACATCCGTAACCGACGATCTCGATCTTCTTGCCGGCGATCTCGGCACCCGTGATGCCGTCACTCGGCTTCTTGGGATTGACCGCCTTCGCGCCGGCGGTGACCAGCGGTGTGAGTGCGCCGCCGATGTCCGGCTCGAAGAACGCCCCGAAGGGGCCTTCGCAGTCGGACAGGATGCCCAACTTGATCGTTCCGCCACTGGCCGTCGTGCTGGTGTCGCCGCCACTGTCTCCGGAGTCATCATCATCGTCGCCGCACGCGGCCACGACGAGAACGAGACACAGAGCCATGACGGCTGCCAGCAGCAGGCGAGTCCAATGCCTGTTGCTACTGCTCGTCATACGTTTCCTTCCCCCTCTTCCTGCGTTGTTTGACTGCCGACCTGCTTCTTCCATCAGGAGACCCCCGGCTCCAGCGGTTCCTGGGCCGGCGGCGGTCTCCCCGCCGCCGGCCCAGCGCGGGATCGTCGACCCCCAGACGACGGTCCCATCCGCTCCTTCGTCTTCTCCCAGAGGCCAACCAGGCCCCCCGGCGAGGCGAGGACGATCACCAGGAAGATGATTCCGATCAGTGTGTTGAAGCGCTCGGGCCCCAGGAACTCCCCGATGTCCGGCGTGTACTCACGCGAGTAGTTGTCGAGCAGAGCGAAGAAGATCGCGCCCACCCACGCACCCTCCAACCGGTAGAGGCCGCCGATCACGGCGATCACGAGCACGTCGATCGTCTGGCCAAGCGAGATCGATCCCGGCGAGATGCGCCGGTTGTACCAAACCGACAGCACTCCGGCGATTCCCGCGATCAGGGCGCCCGCGGCGAACGCGAGCGTCCGGTGCAGGGTCACGTTGAAGCCGAGCGCGCGCATGCGGTCGGGCTCGTCGCGCAGTCCCTGCATCGTCAGCCCGAATGGCGTCCGGACGAGATAGCGGATCCCGAAAAAGACCAGCACCGACGCACCCAGCGTCGTATAGAAGAGCGGCACCGGGTCCTTGCCCGGGTTGCCGATATAGCCCGGCAGCTCGGGCACGTTGACGCCGCCGAAGCCCGACAGCTGCGTGACCTGGGCGAAGAAGTAGAAGACGATCACGCCGAGCGCGAGCGTGATCATCAGGAAGTAGATGCCCTCGCTGCGCGAGGCGACCGCTCCGAACAGCACCCCGACCAGCGTCGCCATCAGAAGCGCCAGCAACACGGCGACCCAGGGGTTGAGCGCCACGTCGAGTCCGCCGTCGGCCGCGACCAGATTGGCGTAGGTCATGCCGCCGATCGCATAGAGGCCGACCTGGCCCAGCGACACCATGCCCGCGTAGGAGGCCAGAAAGATGAGGCTGGCGGCCGCGATCCCCAGCCAGAGCGCCTTGGTGAGGATCACGCTGACGAAGAAGTCCGTGAAGATCAGCGGCGCGAAGAGCAGGAGCAGCAGCGGCACGGCCACGATCGCCCAGGAGATTGCGTCGACCCGTGACTGGGGTCCGCGCGTGGTCGCCACCGCCCCGCCCTCGGTCAAGCCGGCCTCCCGTACAGCCCCAGTGGCCGGACGGCCAGCACGGCCACCAGCAGCCCGAAGGTGACCAGGATCGAGTAGTTCGTCAGATCGGTATCACCGAAGACCAGATAGACGTCGGCGTAGGCGTCGACGAGGCCGAGCAGAAGCGCGCCAATGGCGGCGCCGCCAAGGCTTCCCATTCCCCCGATGATCACCACGATCAGCGAATTGAGCAAGAACGAGGTGTCCTCGCCGGGCTCGAGCGAGAGCATCGTCCCGCCGAGGCCGCCGCCGATTCCCGCCAGCACCGCGCCGATGAAGAAGGCGGCGGCGAACACGATCGGGATGTTGATGCCGAGCGCGGAGACCATCTCGCGGTCGTCCACACCGGCTCGCACGATCAGCCCGAAGCGGGTGCGCTTGATCAACCACCACAGGAACAGCCCAATCACCAGCGCCGAGCCGGTCACGATCACGAGCCGGAAGAAGCCGTACTGCACACCGAAGAACCTGATGCTCTCGGGCCAGGCCGACGGTGGCTTGATGTCCTTGGCGGTGCCGCCGAACTGGGCGAGCATCTGATCGGCGAGGATCACCGAGATCGCGATCGTGATGAGCGCCTGGCGCAGGTCCTCGCCCTGGTTCCAGCGCAGGAACAGCTGCTGGATGATCACGCCGACGATCCCGATGATGAATGCGGCCAGCAGGAGCGGGATCAGCCAGCCGAGTAGGCTGAAATCCGACCCGGAGCCCGTCGGCGACGCGAGGCTGATGTTGATCCCCTCGCTCTCCTTGGCAAACCAGGCCTTCTGTATCTCGAAGGCGAGGTAGCCGCCGAGCAGGTACAAGGAGCCGTGCGCCATGTTGACGACGCGCATCAGGCCGAAGATCAGCGTGAAGCCGCTCGCCACCACGAAGTACAGCGCCGACAACGTGAGGCCGTTGAGGGTGACGATCGTGAACTGCTCGACGTTGTCGGCACCCTTTACGAGCAGCCATACCACCACCACGAACGCCGCAATCGCGCCCAGTAACCGGGGCAGGCTTTGCGTGCCCTGCAGGGCCTCCACGGTGGGATCGACGGTCGTGGCCTGGTTTCGCCGAAGCGGGAGACGCATGGCTTGACACGTATTGAAACTTCATGCAATGTTCCTTGTCAAGTCCTGAAGGTGAATGACAGGTTTTGCAAAGGGAGTCTTAATACTGCCCACTTCCACCGTCACCGACCAGTTCCGGACGGATCTGGAAAGAGAGCTCGGCGACGGCGTCGTCAGCCACGAGCCTGAGCGCCTCGACGCCTTCGTGGCCGACACGTACTGGATCGCCCTGCATGCGCAGGCGGAGGGCGAGCCGCTGGGACGGCCCGAGCTCGTCGCCCGACCGTCGACCGAGGCCGGGGTGGCCGCGGCCGTGCGGATCGCAAGCGAGCACGGCGTGCCCGTCGTGCCGTGGGGGGGCGGCTCCGGCACCCAGGGCGGCTCGGTGCCGATTCGCGGCGGTCTGGTGATCGATCTGACCGGCCTCGACCGGATCGTCGAGATCGACGAGCGCTCCTTCACCGTCACCTGCGAGGCGGGCGTGAACGGCAACCGGCTCGAGCGCGAGCTGAACGCCCGCGGTCTGATGCTGCCCCATTACCCCGCCTCGTCGGAGTGGGCCACGGTCGGCGGCTACGTCGCGGCCCGCGGGTCGGGTGTGCTCTCCACGCGCTACGGCAAGATCGAGGATCTGCTGCTCTCGCTGCGAGTGGTGCTCGCGAGCGGCGAGCTGATCGAGACCGTTTCGGTTCCACGGCACGCGGTCGGACCGGAGCTGACCCAGCTGTTCGTCGGCTCGGAGGGCACGCTCGGCGTGATCACCCAGGTCACCCTCCAGATCGTCCCGCTGCCGTCCGTGCGGCGCTTTGCCACGGTCCGCTTCCCGTCGATCGCGGTCGGCGTGGACGCGATTCGCCGCTCGCTTGCGGTCGGCATGCGCCCGTCGGTCATCCGGATGTACGACGACGAGGCCACCCGCCTCGCTCTCTCACCGGTGGTCGGCGAGGAGCTCGACGGTGTCTGCACCGTGCTCTGCTTCGAGGGCGAGCCGGGAACCGCGGAGGCCGAGGAGACGGCCACTCTCGCAGTGGCGGACGACGCGGGCGCGACCAAGCTCGACTCCGCGCTCGCAGAGACCTGGTGGAACCGCCGTTACGACTTCTACGTTCCCCCCCACCAGCCGGTGCTGCCCTCGATCTGGGGCACGATCGACGTGGTCGCCACCTACTCCAGGATCGAGCACGTCTACCACGCGCTGCGGGCGGCGGTCAAGGAGCCATTCAGCGACGTGGACCTCCAGCTGCGGATGCACTTCTCGCACTGGTATGCGTGGGGGACGATGATCTACGCCCGCTTCGTGGTCCCGGACGGCGGAGGGGGACCCGAGGCGGTCGAGCTGCATGACCGCATCTGGGCCGATGGACTCGAGGCCGCCTTCTCCGCCGGCGGCGTGATGAACGATCACCACGGGGTGGGGCTCAAGCTCGCGCCCTACATGGAGCGCCAGCACGGTGCATCGCTCGATGCGATCCGCAAGATCAAGCAGGCGCTCGATCCCGACGGAATTCTCAACCCTGGAAAGCTCGGACTGTGAGAGGGAGGACACCGCTTTGAAGTTCGCCATGCACAACTGGATGCGCGCGGAGCCGATCGAGGACACGATCGAACGCCTCGGGCGCTGCGGGTACGACGCAATCGAGATCTCGGGTGAGCCCGCGGTGTGGGACACCGACGAGGTCAAGCGCCTGATGGAGAAGCACGGAGTCGGGTGCTGGGGCGCCGTCACGCTCATGACCGGCGGGCGCGACCTCGTGCACGAGGACAAGTACGTGCGCCGCGGCTCGATCGACTACGTGAAGGACACGATGAGCCAGGCCGCCGACTGGGGCGGCGAGATCATCACGATCGTGCCGTCGACCGTCGGCAAGGTCGTGCCCATGGGCTCGCCCGAGGACGAGTGGAAGTGGGCGGTCGAGGGCCTCAAGGAGTGCCAGGCCCACGGCGAAGAGGTCGGGGTTCGGATCGGGCTCGAGCCGCTCAACCGCTTCGAGACCTACTTCATCAACCGAGCCGACCAGGCGCTGGCGCTGGCCGAGGACGTGGGCGGCAACTGCGGCGTCTGCCTCGACATCTTCCACATGAACATCGAGGAGGCCGACTGGGCCAAGGCGATCCGCTCCGCGGGCGATCGGCTGGTCGACTTCCACGTGGCCGACAACAACCGCATGCCCTGCGGTCAGGGCGCGCTCGACTGGGAGAAGCTCATGCAGACCCTGGACGAGGTGAGCTATTCCGGCTGCGTGACGGTGGAGTTCGTCGCGACCGTCGACCGCAGCCGCATCTCCGAGCGCACCGAGATCTCGGACGCCTCCGAGAGCGACAGCTCGCAGGGCATGGAGCAGTTCCTGCGCGACCACGGCACCGGCACCGTGCCGGCTCACCTCTACGACCAGTACACGCAGGAGTCGATCGATCGGCTCAACAAGGCGGCGCAGTCGGTGGGTCAGGCCGTTTGAGCGACTCGCCGCGGATAGCGCTGATCGCCACCCTCGACACCAAGGGCGAGGAGACCGCCTACGTGCGGGACCGCATCGCGGCCCTCGGTGGCGAGGCGGTGGTGATCGACTCGGGCATCCTCGGCGAGGCCGCCGGCTGTGAGCCGACCGTCTCGCGCGCGGAGGTGGCCCGGGCCGCCGGGCGCGATCTCGACGACGTCCGGGCCGCGGGCTCACGCGGTGCGGCGGTGGAGCAGATGCAGGAGGGCGTGCGCGCGGTGGTCGAGCGCCTCTGGGCCGAGCGCAGCGTGGACGGCGCGCTGTGTCTCGGCGGCGCCGAGGGCGCGCTGCTGGGCGCCGCCGCGATGGAGGCGCTGCCGGTCGGAGTGCCGAAGCTGATCGTCTCCCCGGTGGCTTCCGGGCGCCGGCCCTTCGGCCCGTTCATGGGCGAGGGCGACACGCTCGTCATGCACTCAGTCACGGACATCCTCGGCCTCAACCCGATCTCGCGCGCGGTGTTCGACAACGCGGCCGCCGCGGTGGTCGGGATGGCTCGCGACGCCGGGCGGCCCGCCGAGTCGCTCGGCGAGCACTGCGTGGCGATCACGATGCTCGGGCACACCACCCCCGCCGTGATGCGCATGATGCCCGTGCTGGAGGGCGCCGGCCACGAGCCCGTCGTCTTTCACGCCAACGGCGTGGGCGGCCCGGCGATGGAGCGCCTGATCGAGTCGGGAGCGATCTCCGGAGTTATCGACTTCACGCTCTCCGAGCTCGCCAACGCGATGCACCCGACGGGCCTCCACGCCACCGGCCCGCGGCGGCTGACGGTGGCGGGCGAGCATGGGCTGCCGCAAGTCGTGGTCCCGGGGTGCGTCGACTTCTTCAATCAGGGCGCGCCCGACGAGCTGCCCGAGCACTATCGCGACCGCAAGCGCTACTACCACAACCCCGTCGCAACTCTGGTGCGGCTGAGCGCCGAGGAGGAGTCGGCCCTCGGGCGCGTGGTTGCCGAGCGGCTGACAGGTGCGCGCGGCCCGGTGCGCGTGATCTGCCCCACCGGGGGCTTCTCGCTCGCCGACGTGCCCGGCGGCGACCTCTGGGATCCCGAGGCCGACGCCGCATTCATCGATTCCTTGCGCCTTTCGCTTCCACCCGAGATCCCTCTCGAGGAGGTCGACGCGCACGTGGACGACCCCGAGTTCGCCGACCTCGTCGCCGAGCGTTACCTCACCCTGGCCAAGGAGACCGCACATGCCTGAAAACGAACGCTCGCGCCGTCCCGACCGCCCCGTATCGCACTGCCTGCTCGACCTCGCGCCTCCGGACATCCAGTGGTTCCAGGAGCGATCGGACATCGTCCTCATCCCGATCGGGTCCTGCGAGCAGCACGGGGCGCACCTGCCGCTCGGCACCGACACCATCACGGCTCTCGAGGTATCGCGACGCGCCGCCGAGAAGGCCGACGTGCCCTACGCGCCACCGTTTTGGGCGGGCTACTCCCCCCAGCACATGCGCGAGCCAGAGACCGGAGTGGGCACGATCACCTTCCGAGCCTCGACAGTGACCGAGGCCTGGTACGACATCTGCCGCTCGCTGATCCATCACGGATGGAACAAGCTGATCTTCGTCAACGGCCATGGCTCGAACACGAAGGTGATCGACCCTCTGCTGCGCCGCGTCAAGTACGACACCGGAGCGATCGTCGGGCTCTACAAGCCCTACGCCGAGCGCTACATCGGGATGCTCGAAGGGCTGCTGGACAACCCTCCCGAGGAGACCCCCGGATGGCACGCCTCCGAGCTCGAGACCTCGCAGGTGATGGCCCACAACGACTCGCTGGTGCGCATGGACCGGGCCGCGGACGATCGCGCTCAGGTGCCGAAGTGGCTGCCCCAGTCCTTCATCAAGAGCGATGGCGCTCCAGACGTGGCCTTCCAGGGCTACCAGTACTTCGTGTTCCCGATGGATCACAGCGAGTTCTCGCGCTCCGGCGTGATCGGCAATCCCATGACGGCGACAGCGGAGAAGGGCGAGGAGGCGCTGACGCGCTTTGCCGACCATCTGGTCGCGGCGATCGACGAGTTTCGCCCGCTCGAGACCGACATCAAACGCCGCGAATTCGAGGATCGGGTGTGATCGCGCCCGAAGCAGCCCTGCCGTGAGCTCGTCCGTTCCACCCGCTCTGCGCCGTGCGCAGATGCTGGACCGGATCCAGCGCGAGGGCGGCGTGTCGATCGCCGAGCTGGCCCAGTCGCACGACGTCTCGACGATCACCGTGCACCGCGACCTCGCCGCGCTCTCCGCCGAAGGGCTGATCGAGCGCGTGCACGGAGGCGCGCGGGCGCTGAACGGGTCGCCGCCCGCGGAGCGCATCGAGACCGCTTGGGATGGGCGCGTGGCGCAGGCGCACGGCGCCAAGGCGGCCATGGCCGAGCACGCGGCCCGGATGATCGCCGACAACGCGACGATCTTCATCGACTCCTCAACCACCTGCCTCGCGCTCGCCCTCGCGCTCGAGGCCGATCCTCCGCAGATGCTCACGCTCGTCACCAACTCGCCCGCGATCGCCTTCGAGCTCTCGGCCGAGTCGATCCACGTGATCGTCACGCCGGGCGAGGTCGATCAACACATGCGCCTGATCGGCGGGCCCTGGGCCTACGAGTTCCTCTCCGGCCTCAACATCGACATGACCTTCATCTCGGCCGCCGGCGTCACGCTCGCGCAGGGCCTCACCACCTCGCGACGGCCGCTGGCGGACGTGGTCAACGCCGCACGCGCCGTTTCGCGCAAGTGCGTCGCGCTGATCGACTCGAGCAAGTTCGGGCGTTCCTCGCTGCTCATGCTGGCGCGCCCGGAAGAGCTCGACCTGCTGATCGTCGACTCCGGCCTGCCGGCCGCGACTGTCGACGAGTACCGCCGTGCCGGCGTGCCGATCGAGGTAGCCGGCGAACCCCAACCCGACATCTGAGAGAGGACGACGCCGCGATGGCACGACCCGTGACGCTGTTCACCGGCCAATGGGCCGACCTGCCGCTGGAGGAGCTTGCCGCCAGGTGCGGCGACTGGGGCTTCGACGGCCTCGAGCTCGCCTGCTGGGGCGACCACTTCGAAGTCGACGAGGCGCTGGCCGACGACGCCTATTGCCGCTCCAAGCGCGAGCTGCTGGAGCGCCACGGCCTCGACTGCTGGGCGATCGGCGCGCACCTGGTCGGGCAGGCCGTGTGCGACCCGGTCGACTCGCGCCACCAGGGCGTCCTTCCGGACGACGTGTGGGGCGACGGCGATCCCGAGGGAGTGCGCCGACGCGCGGCCGAGAAGATGAAGGACACGGCGCGCGCGGCGGCCAAGCTGGGCGTGCCGGTGGTGACCGGCTTCACGGGCTCGTCGATCTGGCACATGCTCTACTCGTTTCCGCCGAACGACTGGGACGAGGTCCAGCGCGGCTACGAGGATTTCGCCGAGCGCTGGAACCCGATCATCGACGTGTTCGACGAGGAGGGCGTGAAGTTCGGCCTCGAGGTGCACCCCACCGAGATCGCCTACGACTTCCCGACCACTCGCAAGGCGCTGGAGGCGATCGACCGGCGCGAGGGCTTCGGGATCAACTTCGATCCTTCGCACTTCTCCCACCAGTTCCTCGACTCGGCCGCCTTCGTCGAGGAGTTCGCCGACCGCGTCTACCACGTGCACGTCAAGGACTCGAAGCGCCGGCTCGATGGGCGCCGCTCGATCCTCGGCTCGCACATCGACTTCGGCGAGCCCGAGCGCGGCTGGACATTCGTCTCTCCCGGTCACGGCGACGTGGACTTCGAGGATCTGTTCCGAGTCCTCAACCGGATCGGCTACACCGGCCCGCTCTCGATCGAATGGGAGGACTCCGGGATGGACCGCGACTGGGGCGCTCCGGACGCTCTGGCGTTCGTGCGGCGCACCGATTTCGCGCCCTCGCAGGTGGCGTTCGACGCCGCGTTCCAGAAAGAGGGCTAGGAAATGGCCGAGGACGAGAAGGTCGGCTTCGTGACGATGGGCGCCGCCGGTGGCGGCGAGGACGTCGAGTCGATCGGCGTGGGGATGCTGGGCTACGCGTTCATGGGCAAGGCGCACTCAAACGCCTACAAGACGCTCCCCTACATGACCTGGCCGCCGCCCTACATGCCGGAGCTGGTGGCGATCGCGGGCCGCAACGAGGAGGCCGTCTCCGAGGCCGCGAGGCGCTTCGGCTTCGAGGGCTATGTGACCGACTGGAGGCAGCTCGTCTCCGACGACCGGATACAGGTCTTCGACAACGCGGGACCCAACAACCTGCACACCGAGCCGTCGATCGCGGCAGCGGAGGCGGGCAAGCACGTGATCTGCGAGAAGCCGCTCGGACGTAACGCGGACGAGTCGTACGACGCCTGGAAGAAGGTCGACGCCGCCGGCGTCAAGCACATGTGTGCCTTCAACTACCGCTTCGTGCCGGCCGTGCGCCTCGCGCGCGAGATGATCGCGGCCGGTGAGCTGGGCGACATCTTCCACTTCCGCGGGCGCTCCCTGCAGGAGTGGATCGTCGATGCCGACTTCCCGATGGTCTGGCGCCTGACGAAGGAGGTGGCGGGGTCGGGCGCGCTCGGCGACCTGGGCGCGCACGTGATCGACCTGGCCCGGTACCTGCTCGGCCAGGAGGTCGAGTCGGTCAGCGGCCTCACTCGCACCTTCATCGAGGAGCGTGAGGGCCAGAAGGTCGACGTCGACGACGCGTTCGAGGCGGCGGTGCGCTTCTCCGGCGGCGCCGTGGGCACGATCGAGGCCTCGCGCTTCTGCCCGGGGCGAAAGAACTCGCTCTGCTTTGAGATCAACGGCTCGAAGGGCTCGATCGTGTTCGACCTCGAGCGCCTCAACGAGCTCCAGGTCCACCTGGCGGGATCCTCACCGGGTGAGCAGGCCCAGGGCTTTCGGACCGTGCTCGTGTCGGAGGCCGACCATCCGTTCTGGCAGTGGTGGTGGCCCCACGGCCACATGATCGGCTGGGAGCACAGCTTCGTCCACGAGATCCATCACCTGCTGACAGCGATCCGCGAGGACTCCGACGTTGCCCCGCACGGAGCCACCTTCGAGGACGGCTACCGCTGCGCCGAGGTCTGCGACGCGATCGTGCGCTCCGCCGAGGCGGGCGCGCGCGAGGAGGTCGCCTACCGCGACTGAGCGGTCGCAGGCGGTTCGGGGGTGGCGCGGTGCATATCAACGTCGCCCACCCCCACACGGCTCTTGGGGTGAGCCGACTTATGCATCCCCAGCGGCGCCAGCGCTGCACACCCCCTCGTCAAGGCCGGGGTGGGCGACGTTATTGACTGCACGCCGGCTCAGCCGGCGGGTACGGGCACCGCGGCCGCCATCTCGAGCGCCGAGCGGCGGCTCATCGCGACCGCTCCGCGCACCGCGGCCTCGCCGCCGAGCTTGGCCGACATCACGCGGCAGCGCATTCGCCGCCCGGCAAGGGCGCGGGTCTCGAGCTCGGCCTCGATCGGGGTGCGCAGCCACTCGGTCAGTGGGGCCAGGTAGCCGCCGAGGAGCACGGCTTCGGGGTCGAGCAGGTTGGTCAGCGAGGCGGTCGCGATGCCGAGCGTGTGGCCCACCTGGCTGAGCGCCGCGAGCGTCTTCGGGTGTCCCTCGCGGGCGCTGTCGGCGAGCATCGCGCCCGGCCACTCCGGCCGCGAGCCGGCGCAGCGCATCCGCGCGTCCCAGCCGGCGAGCCGCAGCAGCGCGTCCTGGCCGGCGAGCCGCTCGAGGCAGCCACGCCCGCCGCAGCCGCAGGGGGGTCCATAGGGATCGATCGTGAGGTGGCCGAACTCGCCGGCGAAGCCGGAGGCGCCGCGAAACAGCTCGCCTCTCAGCACCACGCCGGCGCCGATCCCGACCTCCCCGGAGATGTAGACGAAGTCGCGCAGGCCGCGCCCGGCGCCCTCGTCGAGCTCGGCGACGGCACCCAGGTTGGCCTCGTTCTCCACGCGGATGTCGAACGGTGGATGCTCGAGCGCCTCGGTCAGCAGAGCGGCCACCGGGACGTCGGTCCAGCCCAGGTTCGGTGCAACCGCGAGCGACCCGGAGGCGTCGACCAGCCCGGGCACGGCGACCGTCGCCGACATGGGCGTGCGGCTCTCCGCGAACGGGAGCGCGAGCGCCTGCATGGCCAGCCGCGCCAGATGCCCGATCGCTTCTTCGGGCTTGCCGGACCGGTTGTCGTTGGCGACGAAGGAGCGGTGCGCCACCGCTCCAGCCAGATCGGTCGCCCAGACGGCGAGATAGTCGACGTTGATCTCGAGGCCCAGCACGAACGGGCCCGCCGGATGCAGCTCCACGCTCTGCGGCGGTCGCCCGACGGTGCCCGGCGGCTCGTCCTGCGGAGCGTCGCGCAGCAGCCCGAGGTCGATCAGCTCGGCCACGAGGCTCGACACGGTGCTCTTGTTGAGCCCGGTCTCGAGGGCGAGCGTCGCGCGCGAGCGCGGCCCGTTGTCCGCGATCAGGCGCATGACGAGGCTGAGGTTGTAGCGCCGGATCGCCCGGCTGTCCGAACCGCCGTTCATCGCAAGCCCAGGATGAGCTCTACCGAGAGCTGGTCGAGTTGCTCGTTGCGCGTCTCGCGCGCCCCGAGCGCATCGATGTCGAACTGCTGGGCGAGCAGCTCGTCCACCTTCTCGCGCGAGTAGGCGCCCACCGTCTCGACGCCGAGCTCGGGGACCTTCGCGTCCTCGAGCGCCTGCTGGATACCGGCGTCCGCGCTCCATTCCGCAGCCCTCGCCTTGAGCCCGAGATATGTGCGCATGCAACCCGCGGCGAAGTCCCAGATCCCCTCCTCCGACTCGACCCGCAGCGGCCGCGCGTCGAAGTGGCGGGGGCCGTCGTAGCCCGAGTCCTCGAGCAGCTTCACGAGGAAGAACGCATCCTTGATTCCGACGGCACCGAAGCGGAAGTCCTGGTCGTAGCGTCCGATGCGCTGGCCGTTCAAGTCGATGTGGAAGAGCTTGTCGGCCCACATCGCCTGCGCCACCGCGTGCAGGAATGACAGGCCCGCCATGGTCTCGTGGGCGACCTCGGGGTTGACGCCGACCATCTCCGGGTGCTCCAGGCGCTCGATGAAGGCGAGCATGTGCCCGACCGTAGGTAGGAAGATGTCGCCGCGCGGCTCGTTGGGCTTTGGCTCGAGCGCGATGCGCATGTCATAGCCCTGCTCGCGCACGTACTCGCAGAGGAAGTCGAGAGCCTCGCGGAAGCGCTCGAGCGCGTCGCGCGCCGGCTTTGCGGCGTCGGCCTCCACACCCTCGCGACCTCCCCAGAAGATGTAGAGGGGCGCGCCGACTTCGGCGCCCAGGTCGATCCCCCGCATGACCTTCTGGAGCGCGTAGCGACGCACCTCGCGGTCGTTGGAGGTGAATGCACCGTCCTTGAAGACCGGATGGGTGAAGAGATTCGTGGTGGCCATCGAGACCTTCATCCCGGTCTCGTCGAGCGCCTTGGTGAACTCGGCCTTGATGCGCTCGCGCTCGGACTCGTCCGCGCTGGGCGGCAGCAGGTCGTCGTCGTGGAAGCAGACACCGTAGGCGCCCATCGCGCCCAGCCTGCGGACCGTCTCGGCGGGTTGAAGGCCGGGCCGGGTCTCGACGCCGAAGGGATCGTTGCCCTTGTGGCCGACCGTCCAGAGGCCAAAGGTGAACTTGTGCTCGGGCTTGGGCGTCAGCTCCGCCGCATCGGAGCGCGCTTCGGTTACCGCCATCTGGTCCCTCCCCGGGATCGGCCTGCTTGCAATTAGTTGGGCCGGACAACAAACTAGCCACATGTCCGCACAGCGTCAATTGGTCGCTGGCGTTGATTGCTCGACGCAGTCCACCAAGGTCGTGGTGGTCGACCCCGCCGACGGGCGCATTCTCGCCACCGGCCGCGGCTCTCACGAGGTCACTGGGACCGGCGGGGCGCGCGAGACCGATCCGGCCGTCTGGTGGGAGGCACTGCGTACGGCGCTGGCCGGGACCGGGCGGGCGGGCGACGTCGGCGCGATCTCGGTGGCCGGCCAGCAGCACGGCCTGGTCGTGACCGACGAGGAGGGCCGCCCGCTGCGCCCGGCCGTGCTGTGGAACGACACGCGCTCGGCGCCGGACGCGGCCGAGCTGCGCGACCGGCTCGGCGCCGAAGCCTGGGCGGAGCGAGTCGGCGTGGTGCCGGTCGCGTCGTTCACCGTCACGCGCTGGGCCTGGCTGCGGCGAACAGAGCCCCAGGTCGCGCAGGCCACGCGAGCGATCCGCCTGCCCCACGACTGGCTGACCGAGCGCCTCTGCGGACGCGGCGCCACCGATCGCGGCGACGCCTCGGGGACCGGCTGGTGGTCCACCCGCGACGAGGACTATTACGACGAGGTGCTCGCACTGCCCGGTGTCGAGCTCGACCGGCCCATGCTGCCGGACGTGCTTGGCCCGGCCGAGTCCGCCGGGTCCGTCCATTCAGCGGCGGCCGCACGGCTCGGCCTGCCCGAGGGCGCGCTGGTCGGCCCCGGCACCGGCGACAACATGGGGGCGGCGCTCGGACTCGGCCTCGCTCCGGGCGAGCCGGCGATCAGCCTCGGCACCTCGGGCACCGCGTACGCGGCGATGAGCGAGCGGGCGGTGGACGCGTCGGGGGTGATCGCCGGATTCGCCGATGCGGCCGGGGGCTTCCTGCCGCTTGCCGCCACGCTCAACTGCACGCTCGCGATCGACCGCGTCGCGGGCTGGCTCGGGCTCGATCGCGAAGCGGTCGCGCCGGCTACCGATGCCGTCGCGCTCCCCTACTTCGACGGCGAGCGCACGCCGAACCTGCCGCGCGCCGCCGGCACCATCGCCGGCCTGCGCCACGACACCACCCCCGGGCAGATCCTGCTTGCGACCTATGAGGGCGCGGTCGCCTCGCTCGTCGAGACGCTCGAGCTGCTCGGCACGGTGGGCTCCGGTCTCGACCCCGACGCTCCGGTGGTGCTGATCGGCGGTGGGGCGCGCGGAGCGGCCTGGCAGTCGACCGTCGCCCGCCTGGCCAACCGTACGGTGCAGGTGCCCGACGCCGACGAGCTCGTGGCGCTCGGCGCCGCGGCTCAGGCCGCGGCGTGCCTCACCGGCGACCCGCCCCGGGAGATCGCGCGCCGCTGGGAGACGCGCGCCGGCAAGACCGTGGAGCCCCCCTCCGAGCCCGACACCGAGACGCTCCCTCGCATCCGTGCGACTCGTGAAGCTGCCCTCAGTCTGCTGGAAGGTGAGCCGTAGGCTCGCGGCCGCGGCCCAGCAGCGAGCCGCCCACGAACAGGATCGACACCACCAGGCCGCCCAGCGCCAGCAGCGCCACCAGGCGAAACGACCAGGACAGGCCGGCTACGAACCCCTCGCGGACCGTCTCGACTATCCGCTCGGCCGCCGCCTTGCCCTGACCCGCGAGCACCGCGGCAGCCGAGTCGGTCCCGGCAAGGACACCGTCCACGTCCTCGACCTGCTTGTCGCTGAGACCGGCGGCGTCGCGCTCGATGCGGTCCTGGGAGGCAGTGGTGAAGACGGTGGTGGTGAGTCCAAGGCCGATCGATCCTCCGGCCACCTGGAACATGTAGACGATGCCGCCGGCCAGGCTCGACCGCGAGGGGTCGAGAGCGGTGACGGCGGCTGTGGTGATCGACGAGTAGAAGAGGCCGACGCCGAGGCCCGTCACGACCATCCCGGGCAGCAGCGCCTCCCACCCCGAGCTTCGCTCGATCAGCGAGATCAGGAAGGTCCCGAGGGTGAGACAGGCGGCACCCGCGCTGACCACCACCTTTGCCCCGAGGCGCTCGTAGAGCGGACCAGCCGCAAACGAGGTGACCGCGAAGACAGCCATCAGGGGCAGCAGCCCCGCCCCGGCCTCTAGCGGTGAAAAGCCCAGGATCTTTTGCATGAACTGGGGGAGAAACAGCAGCTCGGCGAAGAAGACGGCCGACATCAAGAGCGTGGCCAGGCAGGCCGCGCGGAAGCCCGGGTTGGCCATCACCTCCCGCGGCACGAGCGCGCGGGCCCCCGCGCGGCGCTCGACGACCACGAATGCCACGAGCAGGAGCGCACAGGCGGCAAACAGGGCAAGGATCCGCGGATCGGCCCAGCCCCACTGCGTGACCTGGTCGAGCCCCAGCAACAGCGCGACGAGGCCGACCGACAGGGTGGCGATGCCGGGGACGTCGAGGCCCTCATCGGCGCCCGCGCCATGGCTCTCGGGAACGCTGCGCCAGGTGACAAAGCACGCGAGGGCCGCGATCGGCACGTTGACGAAGAGGATCCAGCGCCAACTGAGCACCTCGGTCAGCACGCCCCCCAACAGCGGACCGGCGGCGTTGCCGAAGCCGGCCGAGCCGATGATGAGGGCGCCCGCAAGCGCCGCACGCTCGGAGGGCAGGATGTCGTAGGTCATGCCGAGGACGGCGGGCCACATCATCGCCCCGCCGACCCCCATGAGCCCTCGGCAGACGATCAGCCAGATGTCGCTCTGGGCGGCGCCCGCGAGCAGCGAGAAGCCGGCGAAGATGCCCGCCCCGATGAAGAAGACGCGCCGCCGGCCGAGCATGTCCGCGAGCCGGCCGCCGGTGACGATCAGCACGCCGAAGACGAGCGCGTAGGCGCTGACTACCCACTGCACGGTCGAGACGTCGGAGTCGAAGTCCCGCTCGATGTCGGGCAGCGCGACACTCAGCGCCGTGATGTCGTTGGCGACGACGAAGACCGAGAGCGCCATCGCCCCGAGAGCTATCCGGGTTTCGCGAGTCACGGGGCAGCGACGCTACATCAGGGCTGCAGCGTCTGCAGGGCGCCGGCCAAAGGCGGGACACAAGGGGTGGGACGGGTTGCCGCGGGGCTCCCGTGGGCCTCTTTCTTGCTTCATTGTCGGGTTGGCGGTTCCTGGCACCGCCAAGTCGACAATGAACAGAATGAGCTACGCCGCAGTGGGCGGTCCGAACCAGGTGGTTAGCGCGTCAGCGAGCCCCAGCTGGGTTAGGTCTCCCACCCAGGCCACATGTCCGTCGGGCCGAATCAACACGGCGGTGGGGGCGCTGACCACGCCGAGTACGGGGAGCTCCCACTCTCCTTTGTAGCTCGCGTCGATCAGCTGGACCCGGTCCGCCCATGGAGTGATGTCGACGCCGCCGGGCTCACCGAGGTTGAGTAGCACCGGCCGGGCGTCGTGCAGCAGCTCGAAGACCCGAAGCGGGCCGTCGGCGGTCACGAGGTCCAGATCGGGCATGCGGCGTCCGAGCAGCGGATGCCCCTCGCCGAGGTCGAAATGAATGTCCAGACCGGAGAAGCTGCCGACCAGCAGTTTGCGCGGCTCGTCCATGGTCGCGAGCTCCGACACCACATCGACCAGCGCCTGGATCCGCTCGTCGCGGCGCTGGAGCGCGGTCTGAGCCATCGTGTGCTGAAGCGCGCGGGCAGCGACCGGGTGGCGCTCGTCTTGATAGGTATCCAGGAGGCTCTCCGGGGAGTTCCCGTTGACCACCTGAGCGAGCTTCCACCCCAGATTCACCGCATCCTGCACACCGAGGCTGAGGCCCTGTCCACCCGCCGGGTAATGCACGTGCGCCGCGTCGCCGGCGAGTAGGACTCGTCCCACGCGGTAGGCCGCGGCCTGCCGCGTCATATCGGTGAACCTGGAGATCCACGTCGGATTGTGGATCCCGAAATCGGTGCCGTACACGGTGATGAGCGCCTCGCTCAGATCGCGCAGGGTGGGCTCGGTGCCAGGCCCGAGCTGCTGCTCGGTCACGACAACCCGGAACGTCCTCCCGTCCTCCATCCTGTTGAGGCCGTGGACGCCGATGGCGTCGTGACGGACGCCAGCCGGCGGCTCCTCGGTCAGCTCGACCTCGGCGATCAGGTTGCTCCTCGTCGGATCCCACCCGGGGAACTCGATACCGGCTGCTTTACGGATCAGACTGCGTCCTCCATCGCACCCGACGAGATACCGCGCCCGCAGCGACTCGCCGGCGGACACCCGCACCTCAACCCCGGTTTCGTCCTGCGTGAAGCCCGTCACCTCACACCCGTAATAGATGTGCACCGGCAGCTCGGCTATCCAGGCGGCCATGATCCACTCGATCTGGTTCTGCCAGATCCCGAGCGAGTACGGATGACGCGTCGGGAAGTCGCTCATGTCCAACGCGGCCCCGCCGATCATCGCGCCTACGTGAGATACCTGACCCTCCGCGAGGAAGCGATCAGCGACCCCACGCTGATCCAGCACCTCGATCGTGCGCGAGTGAAAACCGCCGGCCCGTGCGCCCACGAGCACGTGATCGGGACGCCGCTCGACAACCGCGACGTCGACCTTCGCCAGCGCCAACTCAGCCGCCAGCATCATCCCCGCCGGACCTCCTCCGGCGATCACCACAGCATGCTCGGTCATCGCCACACTCCCGTCGGATACGTCGAGAAAGACACGCGCATTTCGCTCCTCCATTTCCGTGGGGTCTGGCTTGCGGCGGGCGATTATGCGGCAAGACCCAGGGCTTCATGAAGGTGCGGTTTGCGGTATAAAGTGAAAGTGGGGAGGAGCTACTCGGCGTCGTCCGCTGTCCACGGACAACCCTCCCCGCAAAGCGGCGACGCGCCGCGTAGGGGAGGACGGGTAGCCGCGGCGCTCCCGTACGCCCCCGTTCTTGCTTCATTGTCGAGTTGGCGGTCCCCGGGACCGCTAAGTCGACAATGAACGCCGGGCTATCAGCGGTGGGACGGGTGCCCGCGGCGCACGCGCAGGCGCACTTCGAGCGACGAGCGGTTGCCCTCGGCGTCCACGGCCTTGACGACCACGATGTGGCGCCCCGCGCGCTTGCGCCAGCGGTAGCGCAGGCGTGCCCCGTCGCTCCCGCGCAGGCGCCGTCCGTCCACGAGCAGGTCCAGGCCTGCCACTCCGCTCACGTCGCGTGCGCGGACGACGAAGAGCAGCCGGCCGTTGCGGACGCGCTTTCGGCGCAGGCGGATCGCCGGGCCGCTGCGGTCCGATCCGCTGCCCGCGCGACTCTCGAATCCGCTCGTGGAATCGCCACCCTCGGCGCCCTCGCCGGGATCGCCGGAGGGCGGGCTGGGTACGACAACGGTGTGCGGCGGCGACGCTGAGCTGCGATTGCTCGCGGCGTCGTCGGCATAGACCGTGTACACGTGAGGCCCGGTGCCGGCGGTTGCGTCGTCGTAGTAGGTGTAGCCGGTGGTAGCGATCTGCACGCCGTCGCGGAAGACCGGGTAGCCGGACACGCCAGTGTTGTCGCTGCTGGCGTTCCACGCCAGCCGCACGGCGCCGCCGGAAGTGAAGGTGTGGCTCAGCCCGGTGGGTGCGCTCGGCGCCTGCGTGTCGGCTGCCCCGCTTGGCACCGTGACCTCCACGGTCGCGTTGCCCGCACCGGCGGACACCGTCTTCACTGTCACCTGACCGTCGCTGAACGTCTCACCGGGCGCCAGCGGGGCGTTGGCGCTGCCGCCCGAGGCGGGGTGGGTGTCGAGCAGCTTCGAGATCGTGGTCCAGGCCGGATCGTCGTTGACTCGCACGCTCACGCCGCCGAGCACGGGGTCGCCGAGCGAGAAGTCGTCGAACACGCCGCCCCGCTCGCGCACCTCCAGGTAGTACCAGTCGAGGACGGTGCCTCCGGAGCTGCGCGTGCGTGGGATGCGCAAGGTGGTCGGCTGAACCGTGGGGTCGAGCGCGGAGGTCATCGAGTAGGTGCCGGACTCGGTGATCGTCTGCACGTTCGAGGCCTGCAGGACACCAAGGCGCTGGAGGTGCCAGCCGTGGCTGTGGCGCGACCCGTAGGACCCCATGTTGTCGAAGCGGTCGTTGTACTCGTTGATCGCGCAGGTCGAGGACAGCGTGACCGGGACGCCCCCCTCCGTGCAGTTCCAAGTCCCAGCGTGGTGGAGGCCGAGGTTGTGGCCGAGCTCGTGACCAGTCACGCGAACCGACAGGTCGCCGTTGATCCACGACTGGGTGCCCGGCATGTAGGCGAGCCCCGCCCACCCGCACGAGCTCTGGCCGGGGAACACGTACATCACGTGCTGGTACTGGCCGGCGCTGAAGCCGTCGGCCGCGGCGGCGGCGTTGGCCGCACTCGCCCAGCTGGTATGTGCGCACGAGGCGTTGGGCGTGTCGAGCGTGTACCAGCCATAGACGTCGCCGTCGGTGTTGCCGGTCTTGCCGGCCAGCCAGAACTGGTTGTGGCTCTCCTCGCGAAAGAAGGCGCTGGTCGAAGTCGGGTTGGTGAACACGCGCTGCCGCGTTTCTGCCGGAGTCCAGGGCTGGCGCGTGTCGGCCGTGAAGTTGAAGAGGATCACGGCGAGCTTGCGCGCGCCGAGCGCCGGAGCGGCCTGCAGCGAGGCCGCGCTCACCGAGCCCACGACGCTCCCGCCACGCTGCTTGCCGGTGACCTCGACGGTCGCCTCGCCGGGCGCCAGCGCGGGGATTCTCGTGGGCAGCACCCTCAGCATCCCCTTGCCGGTGTCGAGCTGCCAGCGCGTGTCGGAGGAGCGTCCGTCGAAGTAGTCGGCGTGCACGCCCCTCAGCTGACCATCCACCGGATGGTCAGCCCGCGCCGGCGCGGCACCGACCGCCACGCCGGCGATCGCCACGATCAGGGTCCTCAGAGCAAGGCCAAGCTCCACCCCTTAGGTGTCGGCACGCATCCATGCATCCTCGATCCCCTACGGCCCGAATGGCCACCCAAGGTAGGGTGCGGGAGAGTTCATGGCGCGGTGCCTAGTGGTGGCTGTAGTGCTCGTCACGGCGCTGGCCGCGCCGGCGTCAAGCGACGCAGCGCGCCACCCGCCGGTTGTCGTGATCGCGTTCGACGAGTTTCCGGTCGACTCGCTCCTGCGACCGGATGCCCGGATCGATTCGATTCGCTACCCAGGCTTCGGTCGCTTGGCTCGCATCGCGACCTGGTTCCGGAACGCCTTCTCCGTGCAGGATCAGACCAGCGTGGCGTTACCCGCGATTCTCGACGGCCGTGCTCCCTGGCCAGGGCTACGGCCGACCTTCCGCGATCATCCGCGCAACCTGTTCACCCTGCTGGCGGCGCACGGCTACCGGGTGTCGGCGAGTGAGCCCTTCACGCGTATTTGCCCGCCGCTGATCTGCCCGCACGCGCTCCTGGGCGGGGCCGGCCCTGCGCCTTTCTTTCTCTCCAATCGTGTAACCCGCTTCGAGGCAATGGTGCGTTCGATCCGGCCCATGCGACGCCCTCGGCTGATCTTCCATCATCAGATCCTCCCTCACCAGCCATGGAATTTTCTGCCCTCCGGGCGCGAATACCGGGGCGACCCGGATCCATGGGACCGCGGCTTGTCCAGTTCGCTCGGCTTTGACGATGTCTTCCTCACGCACCAAAACCAGCAGCGCCATCTGCTGCAGGTCGGGTTTGTCGATCGCGAGATCGGCCATCTCCTCGACCGCCTCGAGCGCGTGCACCTCTTGAAGCGCGCGCTGGTGGTTGTGACGGCCGATCACGGCATCGGGTTCGATGTGGGCGTAAAGGACCGCCGTGCGATCAGCCGCGACAACATCGCCGAGGTGGCCCCGGTGCCCCTGTTCGTCAAGGCGCCGGGGCAGCGGCAGGGGCGGACCGACCGAGCCTACGTGTCCACGCTCGACGTCGTCCCTACCATCGCCGATGTCCTGCGGCTGGGCCCCCTTTGGCGGATGGACGGTCGCTCCGCGTTTCGCCGTCGCGGCCGGCACACCGTGCGAATTCCGAGGCTTGACTTCAGGCGCCGGGTGTCGATCACACCCGCGGCGCTCGAGCGGGCGAGGGCAGCGAACCGCCGTCGCAAGGCCCGCCTCTTTGGAGTCGGGGAAGCCAGCCTGTTCCGGATCGGTCCGAACCCGGAGCTCCTCGGGCGCTCGCTGGCCGACCTCGCCGTCCAGCCGGGAGAGCTGACGACCAGCGGCTTCGACTCTTCATTCGAGTTTGACGCGTCCTCCCGCCACGTGCCGATCTGGTTCACCGGGCGCCTTGCGGGAGCAGACTCCGAAGCCAGACGCGAGCTCGGGCTGGCCGTCAATGACCGGGTGGCCGCGGTCGGCCGGACAGTTCGGCTTCGCGGAAGCCCCGAGGAGCGCTTCTCCCTCCTCGTGCCGGAAGCCGAGCTGCGCCCGGGCCCGAACGACGCAGCCCTGTTCGAGGTCCAGGACGGCCGGCTGCTGCGCCTGGAACCCACGGCTTCCATTGCTCTTGTCCCGCGTGCAGCGTGTTATCGGGACCGCGGACGCAAGCCGCTTGGGCCTCCGTGCGCCCGTAGAACTCCCTGACGCAGTCACCGAGCGCGGCATGACCAAGCGCGTTCACGTGGAACGACTGGCGCACCGCATCGAAGCAGTACCAGCACGAGCTGGCCGGGTCGTACGTCAGGCCCGCCACCCACTCCTGCGAGTGGCCGATCCCTGGGGCGCAGATCTCGCGCCCGTTCATCGACCTGCTGAAATCGAGGAAGCGCCAGCCCTCCTCGGTCGCGATCGTCCGCACGGTGGTGTTGAGGGCGGGGACCGCGGTGTTCTTGGCCCAGGCCTGGTCGGCGTTGTAGATCGGGCAGCCGTTCAGGACCTTCGACCAGTAGCTCGAGTAGCGATTCGCCGCTCCTAGCGGCGACCAGTAGGAAGCGAGCACGAGCTGCGGAGCGTCGCCGTCGCCGAAGTCCCTGATCACCGCGCGGATCGACTGCAGCGTGGCCTTGACCTTCGGCTTCATGCGGGCGAGGCGGCCGCTCCACTGAAGGCCGATCGTCCAGCGACAGCCGATCGGGACCTGCAGCACGAACTGCGCGACGCAGTCGGTCACGACGCCCGTGAAGTCCGGGTCGTCGTTCGCTCCCACCTCGACGATGATCATGCTGACGTCGTAGTCGTCGATCAGATCCCTGAGCTTCTGGCCCTGGGAGACCTCGTTGTTCTGGCCGGTACCCGGGTACTGGAGGTTCGCCGACTCGGCCCCCGAGCAGGCGAGGTCGAGCTCGGCCGCGATGCCCGGGATGTCGGTCTCCTTGATCAGGGCATTCAGCGAGCGGTGGCAGTAGTTGCCCGGCTGGTCGGTGCCGGGCTCGTAGTTGCGCGCCGCCTCGCCGGAGATCGCGCTGTCGCCCATGGCCACGACTGCTGTGGGGTTACCCTGCTGGGCCAACGCCGTCGCCGGAACGGCGAAGCAGGCGGCGGCCAGCGCTGCCATGCACACGCGTCGTGCGTGCGTCATCCGCTGACTCCTCTCCGTAGGTGTGACCCCTCGGGCGGGCAGCCCACCTGATCGCCGCAGGGGATGCAAGTCCTAGACTTCCGCGCCTTGCGCCGGCTGGGCCTGCTCACGTTCGCTCTGCTCATCGCCTTCCCGGGCGCGAGCCAGGCGCGCGACTTTCCCGAGGGCTTTCTCTGGGGTCCCGCCACGAGCGCGTTCCAGACCGAAGCGGGCGGGCGCCCGGCCCATTCGGACAAGCGCAGCGACTGGTGGGTCTGGTCCCACGACGCCGGCAACGTCGCGGCGGGCCTGGTGAGTGGCGACCGAGTCGAGCGCGGTCCGGGCAACTGGCGGCTCTACAGGCGCGACGCGCGCCTCGCCCGCCGCCGGCTCGGCTCGAACGCCTTCAGGTTCTCGATCGAGTGGAGCCGGCTGTTCCCGCGCTCGACCGTCGGCGCCCGCACACCGCGCCAGCTCGACGGGCTCGCGAACAAGGCCGCAGTGCGCCATTACGCCGCCGAGCTGCGTTCGCTGCGCCGGCTCGGCCTGGAGCCGGTGGTCACGCTCCATCACTTCACCACGCCGAGTTGGCTGCATGACCCGCTTGCGGTGCGCGCTGCCTTTGCGGGCGTCGGGCCGGATGACCCGCCGCCCAACGTCACGCGCGGTGGGTGGCTGAACCAGAGAACCGTGACCGAGTTCGGCAAGTTCGCGGCCTGGGCCGCGTGGAAGTTCGGCAAGCACGTGGACCTCTGGGTGACCGTCAACGAGCCGATGGTCGTTGCGGTGAACGGCTACGTGAACATCCCGGGCGCCTTCGCCGCCTGGTTTCCGCCCGGGGTGTTCTCATTCAGCGGCGCGATCGCTGTGGTGCGCAACCTGGCCAAGGCGAACGCCGTGGCCTACGACGCGGTGCACCGCTTCGACCGGCGGGCCAGGGTGGGGCCGGTCCACAACATGATCGCCTTCACCCCGGCCGACCCGGTCTCGCCGGCCGATCGCGCCGGCGCCGATCACGCCGACTACATCTTCAACCGCCTCTACCTCGACGCGGTGGTGAAGGGGATCGACGACCGCGACGTCGACGGAGTGGTCGACCCCGGCGAGCGGCGCGCCGATCTGCGCGGCCGGGCCGACTTCATCGGGCTCAATTACTACTTCCGCAGCCGTGTGACGGGCCTCGGCGCGCCGGCCAGCACGAGCGTGCCGCTGTTCGACTTCCTGCCCAACAACACGTACGCCCACCCCCAGAGTCCCGGGGCGCCGCCGTGCCCGACCACCTGCACCGAGTTCGGCTGGGAGATCTATCCCAAGGGCTTCCGGCAGGCCCTGCGCACGGCCGGCAGCTACCACCGGCCCGTGTACGTAACCGAGAACGGGCTCGCCGACGCCGACGACGACCAGCGCGCCGGTTACCTGGTCTCCCATCTGCACGCGCTGCGCGCCGCGATGCGAGCGGGCGAGGTCAGGGCGAAGGGCTACTTCGCGTGGTCGCTCACCGACAACTTCGAGTGGGCGGCCGGCTACTACCCGCGCTTCGGCTTCTTCTCCTACAACCCCGCGACGCTTGCCCGCCGCGAGCGACCGAGCGCGCGCGTGTTCAGGCGCATCGCACGCACCGGCGCACTGCCGCGCTGACTAGAGCTCCTCGGCCGAGAACGTGTCGCACGCGCCGGGCTCGCCGCGCTCGCGGCCCTCGTTGAACCAGCGCGCGCGCTGCTCAGAGCTCCCGTGCGTAAACGAGTCCGGATCCACGCGGCCGCCCGCGCGGGACTGCAGGCGGTCGTCGCCGACCGCCTCCGACGCAGTGATCGCATCGCGGATGTCACCCTCCTCGAGCCTGCCGGCGTCGTAGACCGTCTTTGCCCACACGCCCGAGTAGCAGTCGGCCTGCAACTCGAGTCGCACCGACAGCGCGTTCGCGTCCCCGGGGTTCTCGTTCTGCACGCGCCGCACCTCGCTGCTCGTGCCGAGCTGGTTCTGAACGTGGTGGCCTACCTCGTGGGCGATCACGTAGGCCCAGGCGAACTCGCCGCCCGCCCCGAGCTGGCGCTCCATGTCGTTGTAGAACGAAAGGTCGAGGTAGACGCGCTGGTCGGCGCCGCAGTAGAACGGCCCGACCGCGGAGGAGGCGTCGCCGCATCCGGTCGAGACGGCATTTCGGTACAGCACGAGCTGTGCGCGCTCGTAAGTCTCGCCAGACCGCCTGAAGGTGGACTGCCAGGTGTCCTGAGCGTCTGAGAAGACATAGGCGCTGAAGTCGCGCAGGTCGCGCTCGGGATCCTGTGCGGCCGGGATCCCCTGAGCGTCGGGCGCGGCGGGCGCCTCGCTCGGGAAGCCGCTGTCGGCGCCGAGGCCCGGGATGCCTCCGCCGCCGCCACCGCCCAGCGAGGAGATGAGCAGGTAGACGATCAGCCCGACGAGCCCGATGCCGCCGCCCACCCCGGCGCGGCCGATCGGAAGCCCCGAACGCGGGCGCATCCCTCCCCCGCGCGCATCGATGACGTCGCCGCGACGGCTGCGGCGTTCCCAGCGCATGCCCCCTCATACCCCGCGAAAGGCGCTTGGCATGCGTGCGGCTGCCGGCGTTCGCCTTCCCGCCTGGCACCCGGCCCCCCGGCGGTAGGCTGGGTACGTGCCCACACCGCTGCCGCCGGGGCCTTGGGCCCCCAGGGCTGTCCAGACGCTCGCTTGGTGGAGTCGCGCAATCCCGCTCTTCGAGCGCTGCCGGGCTCGCTACGGCAAGCGGTTCACGCTCCGGCTGCTGCAGACGCCGCCCTTCGTGCACCTCTGCGATCCGGCCGAGGTCAAGGAGGTCTTCACCGCGCCGGCCGAGGTCCTGCACCCTGGCGAGGGCGCGCGCGTGCTCGAGCCGGTGGTGGGTGTGAACTCGGTGATCCTGCTCGACGAGAGCGCGCACCTCTCCCAGCGCAAGCTGATGCTTCCGGCCTTCCACGGCCAGCGCATGGAGGCGCTCACCGGCGTCCTCGAGGAGGTGACGGCGCGCGAGGTCGAGAGCTGGCCGCTCGGGGAGCCGGTCGAGCTGCACTCGCGCCTGCAGTCGCTGACGCTCGAGGTGATCCTCCGGGCGGTGTTCGGGCTCGATCCGGGCGGACGGCTCGACGCCCTGCGCGACCGCCTTACCGGAATCCTCGAGATGGGCGCCCGGCCCGCCTCGCTGCTCCCATTCCTTCAGCGCGGGAGTACCTGGAGCCACTTCGAGCGCCGGCGCGAGGAGGTCGACCTGACGCTCTTCGAGCTGATCGACGAGCGACGTGCCGCACCCGACGGCGAGAGCCGCGACGACGTGCTCTCGATGCTGCTCGCAGCCCGCCACGAGGACGACACGCCGATGTCCCACCGAGAGCTGCGCGACGAGTTGATGACGCTGCTCGTGGCCGGACACGAGACAACGGCTTCGGAGCTCGCCTGGACCTTCGAGCGGCTCGCGCGCAGCCCGCGCGTGGCCCGGCGCCTCGGCGCCGCGATCGACTCGGGCGACGACGAGGCCTATCTGACGGCGACCGTACAGGAGACACTGCGGCGCCGTCCCGTTCTGCCGAACGCGGCACCGCGACTCGTGATGGAGCCCGTCGAGATCGGCGGTGTGCGCTACCCCGCCGGCGTCTGCCTGGTCCCCAACGCGCACCTGATCCACCACGACCCCGCGATCTACGACAACCCGTACGAGTTTCGCCCCGAGCGCTTCCTCGACAATCCGCCCGGCACCTACACCTGGATCCCGTTCGGGGGCGGGCGGCGGCGCTGCCTCGGCGCGAGCTTCGCCATGCTGGAGATGAAGGTGGTGCTGCGGGCGGTGCTCTCGCGCGCCGAGGTCGGCCAGGCAACCACCGCCGGCGAGGGCAGCCGGCGGCGCGCGATAACGCTCAGCCCGCGCAGGGGCGCGACGATCACCCTGCGCGCCCGCGCCCGAGGGCGCGAGCCGGTCGCCGCTTAGTCGTCGAGCGCCGGTCGGTAGGTCCCGAAGCTCCAGATGTTGCCCTCGGGATCGCGCGCCGCGAAGTCGCGCGAGCCGTAGTCCTGGTCGGTGGGCTCCATCACGATCTCGGCGCCCGCCTCCTTGGCGCGCGCGTGCAGCGAGTCAGGGTCGTCGACGACCACGTAGAGCGTCGTCCGCCCCACCCCTTGGTTGAAGCGCGGGTCGCCCTCGCTGACCGAGCCGAACATGATGAACTGGTCGCCGAAGCGAAGCTCGGCGTGGGAAACGGCGCCATTCTCGCCATCGTGGACCGCGTGCTGCTCGAACCCGAAGGCGCGCTCCAGGAAGTCGATGGCGACGCGTGCGTCCTCGTACTTGAGTACCGGATAGATGCTTTGCATGCCTCGAGGCTACGGGCGCCCGGGCAGTGCGTCTTGGAAGGAATTAACGGCCGACGCCTAGCCGGCCTCGACCCCACCGCCCGGGGGCAGCCGGCGGGCCAGATAGGCGCTCGGCGTGGTCGCGGCGAACTGGCGGAAGTCGCGGTTCAGGTGGGCCTGGTCGTAGTAGCCGCAGTCGAAGGCGACCTCCGCGAGCCGCGGCTCCTCGATCTCGCGGAGCAGCGCCGAGACGCGCTCGAAGCGCAGCACGCGGCCCAGCGTCTTGGGCGGCAGTCCGATCGACTCGCGAAAACGGGCGATCAGCCGGCGGTGGCTCCAGCCGAGCTCGGTGGCCAGCCCGCCGACGCTCGCGCGCCCGGCGCTCGCGCGCATCCGCCCCCACGCCCAGCTGAGCTCCGGCGAAGGGAGCGTTGCCCGCGCCGCCCGAGCGGCGATCGCGGCGTCTACGACCGCGAAGCGCCGCTCCCAGCCGGCCTCGTCCCAGATGCGCCCGACCAGCTCGCCGGCATCGCGGCCGATCAGGTCATGGAGCTCGACCACGCGATTGGTCAGCTCGTGCATCGGGAGCCCGAACAGCGCGTGCGTCCCGAGCGGCGTGAGCCGCACCTCGATGCCCTCCTGGAAGCCGTCGTGCTCGACCACGGTGTGCGAGTCGTGAAGGGCGGCGACGAACGACGAGTGCCGGCCGTCGGGAAGCGTCAGCTCGTTCGCCGGGCTGAGGATTAGGGTCACGTCGCCCGTCGGGACCTCGCGCCGGGCCAGCGGTTCGGCGCTGCGCTCCACATAGCCGGTGTAGTTTCGGACCAGGCCGCGCAGGGCCGGTGGTGCGGCGCGCGTGGCCATCTCCCAGGTCAGGGCATCCGAGCTGTGGCGCTCGAACTTCAGCTTCATGGTCGCGGGAACCCGAGCCACCGCTGCTCGGACAGGTCGGCCATCGCGTTCATCTCGAGACCGAGCTGCGACAGGGTGAACAGGCGCCCGCCCACCACCAAGGTCCGCTCGATCGGCCAGGGCCAGTGGTCGCTGTCGGCATCGTGCACTGCGCGGCCGCGCTCGCTGATGCCCGATGACCGCTCCACGCCGAAGCCGATGGCGCCGCTGAACGGCGGCGTGTCCTCGCCCGTGAAGGCATATGAGTGCACCGGCAGGACCGCGAGCTTCGAGGGAGCCCACCAGAGAAAGGCGTGGTGGTCGTACTCGACGTCCGAGCTCGAGCTGTCCTCGACCGTCAGGTGACCAAGCCGCCGCGGGCGCTCGAGCTCGGATACGTCGAACAGCGAGAGCTGCGTTCCGAGCGTGGTCCCGCGTTCGGTCGCGTCCTGGCCCACGCCGAGGAGCAAGTCGCCGCCGATCGGGTGCAGGTAGGCGGAGTAGCCGAGGATCTTCAGCTCGCCCGCCACCCGAGGATGTGCCGGCTTGGCGAGATCGAGCGTGTAGAGCGGATCGGTCTCGCGGAAGGTCACCACGTAGCCGGCGTCGTCGATGAAGCGCACCGCGTAGATGCGCTCGCCCTTGCCGAGACCGCCGGCGTGACCGAGCTCGACCAGCGCCCCGCCGCGCGCGTCGAGCGTCGTCACCCGGCTCTCGCTCTGACCGTCGGTCCGGCCGGGCCACCAGGCCGGCTCCTCGGTGCTCGCCACTCGCAGGACGCCGCGGTGCTCGGACATCGAGAACTGGTTGAGCAGGTAGCCGGGCACCCTCCCGCTCGCGCGATAGGAGGTCGAGTCGTCGTCTGAGATGTCGAAGCGGTGAATCAGCGTGCCCGCGTCCTCGGGCGGGGTCTCCGATCCCACCGGCTCGGGCGTCCAGCGCGGAGTGGCGACGTACAGCGAGTCCTTGGAGGCATACGCGATCTGGCCGCCGCTCAGGATCGCGTCGGAGTCCACGGCGGGCAGGCCCTTCGAGAGGTCGACCGTGAGCACCGTGAGCGTGTCGGTTCCGGAGAAGGCGGCCGGTCGCAGCACGCGCCGGCAGCGAGCGGCCTGGCGGAAGCGCAGCCGACCGGTGACCTTGCTGCGCAGGACGCGTCTCGGCAGCCAGCCGCGCAGGCGCGAGCGAAAGGCGGGCTCTGTGGCCGCACGCGGGCGTGACCAGACCACCACGCGCGCCGTGTGCCCGGTAAGCCGTGAGCTCACATGCACGCCGCGTATGCGCTCGGTGCGCAGCACTGTCATCGCCGCAGGGTCGCTCACGTCGACCTCGGTCAGCTGTGTGACTTCAGCGAACGCGCGAATCCTGCCCGAGCCGCCGGCCGAGTCGTCCTGCGAGATCACGAGCATCCGTCTGCCCGACAGCAGCAGCTGGTGGCCCCAGCCCTCCAGCTCCAGGGAGTCGAGCAGCTTCAGCTGGCCGGCATCCACGGCGTTCAGCCGGCCGCCCGCGATGGCGAAGATGCGCCCGCCGGCGGACTTGACGATGTCGGGCTCGTCCACGCCCGCCTCCTGCACGTTGGTGCCGGAATCGTCCTGCACCGCGTCCGCGCCCTCCTGCGAGCGCGGCGGCGGCAGGGGTGGGCCCTGCCCGACCGGCTGGTCTCGCAGCGGCGGGATGAGGGTGATGTCCTCGGCCACCGGCACCGGCGGACCGGCGCCCGGCCCGCGCGGGGCGAAGCGGCGCCCGTAGCGAATGAGGCCGGCGCAGGAGCCGAAAGCCTCGAGCCGCAGCTTGGCGGCGCGCGTGCGCTTCGCGGCCTCCGGGGTGCCGCCCTGGGACGCCACCGACGCCGCGGGGGCGAGCGCCAGCGCAGCCAGGGTCACGACGAGGATGGCGCGCTTGACGATGAATCCAGCGTAGCGGCGGCGGTCAGTTCGCGCCGGCGACGAACTCCGCCACGGCGGCGATCTCCTCCTCGGAGAGGGCGTCCCCAAAGGCGGGCATGCTGGCCGTTCCGTCCTCGACGATGCCCTCGATCGCGCTCGCGTCGAGCGAGGTGTCGTCGAGGTTCGGCCCGATGCTGCCCGACGTGCCTGCCGCCGAGAGCGTGTGACATGAGCCGCAATTGTCGGTGAACACGGTCTCGCCCTCGGTCGCCGCGCCTCCGCCCTCGTCCGCCGGGGCCTGATCCCCGTAGGGGGCCGATCCCGCCGACTCGCCGCCCTGATCGGCGGGCTTGTCCTCGGCCACCACCTGCGGCCCCACGAACATCATGATCACGAGCATCAGGGCGAGGGCCCAGCCGGCCAGCTCGAGTGCTCTGTCGATTCCGCCAAGCACCCGTCAGAGGTCCGGCCAGCCGCGGGTGTCGATGAACCAGTACGCGCTCGTGAGCCAGGCTCCGACCAGGACCGCGAACATGATCCCTCCGGCCACAGGCAGCGCGATGCCCGGCAGGCCCTTCGAGCGCACGATCGTGACCTTGGCGGCGAATGCGCCGTAGACCGCGCAGCCGAGCAGCGAGTGAGCCAGCACGCGCGTGTCGGTGTCCTGGAAGCCGAGCGACCAGAGGCAGTGGTAGGCCACCGGCAGGGAGGCGATGAAGGCAAGCCGCCCTGAGATCCGGTGCATCGTGCCGGCCCAGGCGGGCGCCCGGCCCGGCAGCTTGCCGTAGACCCAGAGAGCGCTCAGCACCTGGACGACCGCCAGCGCGACGGCCACGGTCCCGAGCCACACCTTCATCGCGATGGTCGACGAGAGGAAGAGCGTGAAGACGAGCTCCTGGCTGGGGTCGTGCAAGCTCCCGTAGACGCCCAGCGCCACCGCCACGGCCGCGCCGAGTCCGGCGGCCAGGAGCAGCCGCGGCGCGGGGTCCGGCTGGCCGTCCACGACTGTCGCGTTCATCGCCGCGACGCTATCCGCGGCAGCGGCTGGAGGCAAGTCGCGCCGCTACAACGCCCGCAGCCCGGCGGTCACCACGGCGGCAACGAGCACGCAGCCGAGCATCGACCCGGTCCGCCAGGCCACCAGGCCGCCCGCGGCAACCCCCGCCGTTTCGGCGCCGATCGCCCACTCGTCGGCGTCCGCCAGCACGGCAGTGACCA
>JBEVKF010000144.1:0-10749 GCA_040509755.1 Thermoleophilaceae bacterium
GCCTGACGCGCCTGGCGGCGCCGCGCGTGGACGGCGTCATCGCGGTGGCACGGCGGCAGGTCGAGCCGCTTGCCCGGCTCGGTTACCGCCGCGAGCGCATCGAGGTGATCGCCAACGGGGTCGCGCCGGTCCCCGAGGGCCCTCCCGGGCGGCGGCTCGCCGGCGCGGACGAGTTCGGCGTGCTCTGCGCGGCGCGCATGCAGCCGGAGAAGCGGGTGGATCTGTTCGTGCGCGCGATCGCGGCGGCGCGGCGCTCCCAGCCCGCCATCCGCGGCTTCGTCGCCGGCGACGGGAGCGAGCGCGCACGCGTCGAGGCGCTGGCGGAGGGGAGCGGGGTGGCGCTGCTCGGCGCTCGCGGCGACGTCCCGGCACTGCTTGCCGGCGCGGACGCCTTTGCGCTCACGAGCGAGGCCGAGGCCCTGCCCATGAGCATCCTCGAAGCGATGGCGCTCGGCGTGCCCGTGATCGCACCCGACCTCGGCGGCACCTCGGACGCCGTGGTTCACGGCGAGACCGGCCTGCTGGTTGCGCCCGGCGACCCCGGCGCGATCGAGCGGGCGGTGCTCGAGCTGGCGAGCGATCCGGCGCGGGCGCGCCGGCTGGGCGCGGCCGGGCGCGCGCGCCAGCGCGAGCTCTTCACCGCGGCGGCGATGGCGGACGCCTACCTCGGCTCGCTGGAGAGGATGGCGGCCCGTGGTCGCTAGCGCGGCGCCGAGCCGCCCGGAGATCCTGTTGCTCTCGCTCGCCACCACGCTCGGCTGGCGCGTGGCCGACTCGATCTTCCTCGAGCAGCTCGAGCGAGCGGGCGCAAGCACGGTCGCCGTGTCGGTACGGATGGGCGCCAGCGCCCGGCTGCGCCGCGCCTACCCGGTCACCGATGTGGTCGAGGCGGTCGCCGCGCGGCGCGCGCTGCGCGCCGCCGTGCGCCGCCACCGCCCGAGCGCCGTCGTGATCTCCACGACCACAGCGGCGATGCTGGCCGACACGGACGGCCTGCCCTTCGCGGTCCGCCTCGATGCCCCCGCCGCCCTCAACCGCCCTGGCCTCCAGAACGCCGGGCTGCATGCGCTCGAGCGCCGGGCGCTGGGCCATGCCCGCCTCGCGCTGCCGTGGAGCCGGGCCGCCCGAGCTGCCCTGCCTCCCGGCTCGGCTCCGGCGGTGGTGGTGCCGCCGCCCGTGGAGCGCTCGGGCGATCTGCCCTGGAGGCGCGACCCCCTCGCGGTCGCCTACACGCCGGACGTGAAGGCAAAGGGGCTCGACATCGTGTGCGCGGCCTGGGCGGCCGCCCGGATTCCGGACGCGCGCCTGAGCGTGTTCGGAGTGGAGCGCGAGGCCGCACTCGGACATCTCGGCCGCACGTCCACGCCGGTACCCGAGAACGCCGAGTTCCTCGGGAAGCGTCCCGCCGCGGAGTTTCGCGCGGCGCTGCGCGGGGCGGTGGCCTACGTGGGCGGCGCGCGCTGGGAGGACTTTGGCCAGGCGCCGCTCGAGGCGCTGGCCGATGGCGCCATGGTTGCGACCGTGCCGTCGGGCGGGCCCTTCGAGGCGCTCGGCCTGGCGCGCGAGCTTGCCCCGGGGCTCGTGGCACCCTCACTCGAGCCGGACGGCCTGGCCGGTGCGCTGCGCTCCGCCTTCTCGATGCACGAGGACGAGGCTCACGCCTACCGCGTGCGCGCCGCGGCCATGCTCGAGCCCTACCACCCGGAGACGATCCAGCGCGTCGTGACGGACAGGGTCGTCCCGGCTCTGCTGCGCTGAGCTCAGCGGCGCCGCGCGATCGCGCCCAGCACCGCGCGCTCCCACGCTTCTGCATCGGCCTCCAGCGGATGACGCGCGGTGACCTCCAGGCTGCCCGCGGCCAGGCGTCCGCGCAGCTCTGAGTCGCGCACCAGCCGGGCCAGGGCGGCCGCAATGCCGGCGGGGTCGCGCGGGTCGACGAGCAGGGCGTTCTCGCCCTCGACCGCCAGATCTCCGGCCGCACCCGCGCGCCGGCTGCACAGCAGCGCCAGGCCGGCCGCGGCTCCCTCGCGCATCGTCGCGCCGAAGGGCTCGTACGTGCTCACGAGCGCCAGCACGTCGGCCCGGGCGTAAAGCGCCGGCAACTCGTCGGGCGGCACATAGCCGAGCATCCGCACGACCGCGCCGGAGCGCTGGGCCGCAGCGCCCAGCCGGACCTCCAGCGGCCCGGAGCCGGCAACCAGGAGCTCAGCCTCGCCGTCGGCGAAGCCCGCGGCGGCAAACGCGCCGATCAGCGTCTCGATGTTCTTGTCCGGCACGAGCCGGCCGACGCACAGGACTCGCACCGGTCCCGGCGCCCGGTCGCCGTGCGCTCGCTCCAGGACCGGCTGGAGATCCGCGCTCTGCAGCGCGACCTCGACCAGGCCCGGATCGACACCCAGGCGCCGCAGGCGCTCGCGCCCCTGGGAGCTCGCGACCACGAAGCCGTCGACTCGCGGCGCAAGGGCGCGGTGCACGCGCAGCTGCAGCGCCGACAGCTCGGAATCGCTCCAGGGCGTGAGCTCGCTGAACACCACGAGCGGGAGGCCGCGCCGGCGACACCATGCAAGCGCGCGCCAGGTCGACGGCCCGAACTCCCAGCTCACCACGCATTCGGGGCGCGCCCGCGCGAGCGCGCGAGTGAGGCCGCGGGGCAGCATGAGCGGCGAGCGGCCCGGGCGGGTCAGCTGCCGCGCCCGGAGGGTCTCGTGCGAGTAGGCGCCGCCGGCGGCGAACCAGTCCGCGCGCATGTCCCAGCCCGGCTGGGCACCGGCCAGGTAGATGACGCGCGGGGCTATCCGCCCCCGCTCGGCGAGCCGGATGAAGAGCGGCTCCCGGTACGGCACGGGAACCGGCGGGAGGATTGCGCACGGCGCCGGCACACCGCAACTTTGCCCTACAGGCCGGGTAGCAAGCGTTTAGCGATGCACGCTCCCCGGGGACAGGTAACCGCTGAGGGACCGTGTAGTCGGGTTACCGGAACCCCTGCTAGCCTGCTCGACGCGGTCTGGGAGGTGCGTGTCCCTCTCTGCGCCAACCGCCTTCCCTTCCCAGTTCTACTCGCCCCCGAGGAGGGAATCCGCCGAGTGATCCGAGTTGTACGAAACCTGCTCTTGCTGGCCGTGCTCGGCGCTTTCGCGCTGCCCGCGTCGGCTCAGGCGGACCCCGTCTCCGACTGCAACAACGACGGCAAGCTCGACCAGAGCTACACGAACGAGCAGCTGAAGCGCGCGCTCGACAACATCCCGAGCGACGTCGACGAGTACACCAACTGCCGCGAGCTGATCGGGGCCGCCATCACGAGCGGATCCGACAAGGGCGAGAACCGCCCGGGCACCGGCGCCTCCGCGAGCAGCAACGGCGCTGACAACGGCGGCGGCGGTCCCGCCGAGCAGGAGGCACTCGCGAAGGACAACGCCGAGCTCGAGGCGATCACCAGCGACGGCGACGGATCCGCCCCGAGCGTACGCCTGGACGGCGAGGAGGTCGAGCCTGGCTCGAACGGCCTGTTCGACCTCGCCAGCGCCAGCAACGATGTGCCGGTGCCGTTGCTGGTGGCGCTGATCGCGATCGGCCTGCTGGTGATCCTGGGTGGGTTGGTGGTGCTGCGAGAGCGCGTGCCTGCACTCGCGCGCATTCCGCTCCTGTCCAAGATTCCGCGTGTTTCGTTCCCCCGATTCCGGCGCTGACTCCAGCGCGCATGGCCAGCGTGCGCTCCTGACACACGACCGGACCGCGCCCGCCGTGAGCATCGTTCTCGGGGCGATCCTGGCGGCCTTTGCGTTCGGCGCGGCGGGCGGCACCGAGCTCACCCGCACGACGGTCGTCGAGATCCTGATGGTGCTGGTGGGCGGCGCGGTCGTGTCCGCTGCCGTCGTCTGGGGCAGTCGCGGGCCGCTCTATGGCGCGACCTCGCTGCTCGCATTCGTGCTGCTCGCGTTCATCACCGCGGTGTCGGTGATGTGGGCGATCGTGCCCGAGCTGGCCTATATCGAGGCGGGGCGCACGCTCGCCTACCTTGCTGTCTTCGCCGCGGGGGTGGCGGGCGCGAGGCTGGCTCCGAACGCGGGGGGCGCCGTGATCAGGGGGATCCTGCTCGCCGCCATGGCGGCTGTGACGTACGCGCTCCTGGCGCGAGTCTGGCCCGCGTCGCTGGGCGAAACGGAGATCTCGAATCGGATCGGGCAGCCGTTCGAGTACTGGAACGCGGTGGGCACGACCGCGGCACTCGCCATCCCCGGCCTCCTATGGCTGGGGGCACGCCGGGGCGGCGAGCTCTGGGTCCGGGCACTCGCCTATCCGGGCATGGGCGCGGCGATACTGGCGATCCTGCTGACCCAGTCGCGCGGGGCGCTGGCCGCCGCGGCCCTGGGCGTCCTGGCTTGGCTGGCCGTGGTGCCGCTGAGGCTGCGTTCGCTGCCGGTGCTCCTGGTGCCGGCCGCGGGCGCCGGCGGGGTCGCGGTCTGGGCGCTCTCCAAGCCCGCCTTCGCGGAGACCGCCCAGTCGCTCGCCAGCAAGGAGGCAGTGGCGGGCGAGTTCGGGTTGCTGCTGCTGGCGATGGCCGCCCTGCTGTATGCCGCGGGGCTTGCGCTCAACGTCGGGCTCACCCGCTCGACGCCATCGCCCCGGCGGCGCCGGCGCGCCGGCATCGCGGCGCTCGCGGCAACGGGACTAGTCGTGCTGGCTGGGCTGGCGTCCGTGGCGCTCAGCGACCGGGGTCTCGGCGGCACGATCGACGATCGGGTCGATGAGCTGACCAGCGAGACCGAGACGGCGCCCACCGTGCAGGGCGCAGGACGCTTCGGTGCCACGGCCTCCACGCGGAGCAAGTACTGGAAGGAGGCGCGGCTCGTCTTCGAGGACCGCCCCTCCGTCGGCACCGGCGCGGGCACGTTCCGGGTGGCGCGGCTTCGCCATCGCACCGACGCGACGGTGACCGGCCACGCTCACGGCTTCGTGCCCCAGACGCTTGCGGACCTCGGCATCGCCGGCCTCGTCGTCACCACCCTGCTGCTGCTCGCCTGGCTGGTGGCGGCCGCGCGCGCCACGGCGCTCTACCCGCGCCGGCTTTCCCTCTCGCGCGATCGCGGCCGCACGCCGCCGCGACGCGACTGGACGAGCGAGCGCATCGCCGTGGTTGCGCTGGGATTGATCGCCGTGGTGTTCGGGCTGCAGTCGGCGATCGACTGGACCTGGTTCGTGCCGGGCCCCGCCGCGATGGCACTGGTGGCCGCCGGCTTTGTGGCCGGCCGCGGGCCCGGCGCCGCCGCGCCTGGCGAACCCACCGCCCTCGATCCGCGCGAAGCGCCTGCCGGTCCCTCGCCGCCGCGGCTGCTTGCCGCCGCGGGCGTGCTGCTTGCCGCGCTGCTGGCAGCATGGGCGATCTGGCAGCCCGAGGCCGCCGACCGCGCCACCGGGACCGCCCTCACCCTGCTCGACCAAAACCAGCTCGACGCAGCCCTGAGCGAGATCGAGGACGCGCGCAACGCCAACCCGCTCAGCGCCGAGCCGCTGCTCGTGAGAGCGGTCGTGGAAACCCGGGCGAACCGCGAAGCGGACGCCAGCGACACGCTCGAGGAGGCCGTCCTGAAATTCCCGGGCGACCCGGACACGTGGTACCGGCTCGCGGCCTTCCAGCTCGGGACGCTCGACCGCCCGGCACAGGCGGCCGAGGCGGTCCAGGGCGCCCTCTACCTCGATCCGCTCTCGGCAACCGCGCGCCAGCTGTTCCTCGAGGCAAAGGCCCGCGAGCGCGAGCAGCAGGAAGCGCGCGCGGCCCGCACCGACTAGGGCCGGCGCGCGCGCGCCAGCAGCGTCCCCCCGCGGCTGTCCAGCGAGCTCAACTCGAAGCCGAGCTCGTCGAGCACGCGCGCGAGCGAGCGGCGCGTGAAGCGGTGAAGGTGAGGCGAGAACGGATCCTCGGGACGGCCGAGCGCGCGGCTCGCGGGAGTCGTAAGGGCGAGCTCGCCGCCCGGGCGCAGGACGCGCCGAGCCTCCGAGAGAAAGAGCTGGACGTCGCGCACGTGCTCGATCGTCTCGGTGCAGAGCACGAGGTCGAAGCACGAGTCGGCGAGCGGGAGCGCCGCATCCGGGTCGAGCTCGACCGTCGTCGCCGCCGGCAACCGGGCGTGCGCTCGCGCGAGGGCCACGGCGGAGACGTCGGCCAAGGTCAGCTCCTTCGCGCGAAGCTCGGCGGAGAGGCGGCCGTCGCCGCAGCCCAGGTCGAGCGCGCCCTCCACCGGCCCCAGCTCCCCCACGAACGCGACGAGCTGCGCGGGAGCGGGTCCGCGGTCCTCGGGCACGAGCTCCCATAGCTCGTCGTCGTAGCGACTGGCCATGGCCCGTATCCTCGCCGAGGATGCCGCCCTGGACGCTGCGCGCTGTCCGCCCGGACGATGCCGAGGTCATCAGCGTCGTGTTGGACGAGGGCTTTGCGAGCTATCGCTCCTTTGCTCCGCAAGGGTGGGAGCCGCCCGCCGACGAGCTGGAGCCCCTTCGGACGCGGCTCGGCGATCCGGACGTCTGGTGCATCGTCGCCGAGGCCGGCGGAGGGCTGGCCGGCCACGTGTCGCTGATGCCGGCGTCATCTCACCGGCGCTGGCCTTCGCCGCGGCCCGACCTCGGACACCTCTGGCAGCTCTTCGTGCGGCCGGCATTCTGGGGAACCGGTCTGGCCACGGAGCTTCACACGCGAATGGTGTGCGAGGCGGACATCCGCGGCTTTCGCGAGATGCGACTGTTCACCCCCGTTGGCCAGAGCCGGGCGCGCCGCTTCTACGAGCGCGAGGGCTGGTGCTCGGTGGGCGACCCCTTCGACGAGCGCGGATTCGGCATGGAGCTGCTCGAGTACCGGCGGCCGATCAGCATCAGCGTGTGACCCAATGGCGCCAGCCGCGCTCGTGATCCGAGCGGGTCGAGGCGGTGGAGTGCGCGCTGAGCCGGCGGCGGTAGACGGCGCCAGCCGTAGGTGACCGCGTGCAGCTCGGGCTGGAGGCCGGCGGCGCGCGCTTCGCGGCGCAGCGCGCGTGGCGAAAGTGGGATGTCGTCGGGCGTCCCGTGAACCTTGGTGGCGAGCCCGGCGCGGTTGGCCAGGGCCAGGCCCGCTCCAACCGGATGCCACAGGCCCGGTTCGATGGCGACCAGTGCACCGCCGGGGCGCAGCAGCCGGGCGGCCTCCTCGAAGACAGGGCCAAGCGGGCGCTGGAAGGCGACGTGGTGCAGGACGAGCCGGTAGAGCACGACGTCGAATGAGCCGGGCGCGAGGTCGAGCTCGCCCGCCCGTCCAACCACCCCAGCGTCGAGCTCGCCCGACTCCACCATCGCGGGGTTCAGGTCCACCCCCGTCATGCGCCAGTCGGGCCGCGGGAAGAGGTGGCGGCCGGGGTGCCAGCCGCAGCCGACCGAAAGCACGTCACCCCCATCGAGCCCCAGGCGGCCCGCCAGCAGATCGCGCTCGCGGCGGTACTCCTGGTCGTAGTGAAGCTGGAGGGTGGCCGGCGCCGATCGCCGGTCGAGCAGGTTGTCGGGTTCGAAGGGTTCGCTCATGTGGCGCCCGCCGGCCAGGCATCAGCGGGGGTCCGGGGGCGCGAGCCCCCGGGTTGTTACCAAGCCCCGCGGGTGCGGAACACGGCGGGGATCGTCTTGAGCATGATGGTCAGATCGAGGAAGACCGACCAGCGCTCGAGGTAGAGGAAGTCGAGGCGGACGAGCTCGTCGAAGTCGAGCTCCGAGCGGCCCGACACCTGCCACAGGCCGGTCATGCCGGGCAGCACCAGGTAGCGCTTGCGGTGCCAGTCCTCGAGACGGTCGTAGTCGCGCTGGGGAAGCGGCCGCGGGCCGACGAGCGACATCTGGCCGCGCACCACGTTAAAGAGCTGGGGCAGCTCGTCCAGTGACCAGCGCCGCAGGAAGCGGCCCACTCGGGTCACGCGCGGGTCCGCGCGGATCTTGAAGATCGCTCCGCCGAGCTCGTTCGCGTGCTCGAGGTGATCCTGCATGTGATCCGCCCCGACCACCATCGTCCGGAACTTGAGGCAGGGGAACGGCCGCCCGCCGATGCCCGGGCGCATCGAGCGATAGAAGACCGGGCCGCGCGATGTCAGCTTGATCGCAAGCGCGGAGAGGCCCATCAGCGGCGCGAAGGCCAGCAGCAGCAGCGCCGCGCCTGCGATGTCGAAGCTGCGCTTGACGGCGAAGTCGACGCCCTCGAACACCGGCGGCTTGAGCTCGAACAGCGGCAGCGCCTGGCCCGGGACGAACTCGACGCGATCCATGAGGATCTCCATCGTCGAGGGCGCCACGCGCACGCGGACACCGTGGCGATGACAGCGGTCCACCAGCTCGACCGCCTCGCCCTGGGGGAAGTCCGCGTCGGTGATCAGGACCTCGTCGATGGCGTCGAAGTGGCGCTCGAGCTGCTCGAGCGAGCGGAAGTCGCGCAGCCCGTCGAGCAGCGCGACCGGCGTGCGCGCGACGAAGCCGTAGGGCTCGATCACGTTCGAGTCCCTCAGGGCGTGCGAGACGGCCTGGATGTTCGAGCCGGATCCCACGAGCACGGCGCGCCGGCGGTAACCCGCGGCGTGCAGCACCGCCCCGGAGACGCGCTCGAAGCCCCAGCGCAACAGCGACACGTAGAGCAGGGCGAACAGCAGCGAGGCGTAGAAGATGTAGTAGGACTGGAACGGCTCGCCCTCGATCTCTGCGTAGATGAGCACGACGAGCGTGACCTGGAACAGCGAGGCGATCACGCGCGAGAAGCCGGGACGCTGAGCGCGGTCGCGATAGAGGCCCGAGCGGGCAAAGAGCAGCAGCATCACCAGCGCGGCAAGGGGGAAGTACTCGTTCGCCTGGGCCCACATCTGGTCGACCTGCTCCGGCGCGCGCAGCGCGGCCTTGACGACCAGCGCCGTGTAGATGGCGAGAAACAGACCGACCAGGTCCAAAGCGGCGAGCGTCGCCACCCGGATGAGCGCCCGAAGCGTGTCGAAGCGCAGGACGCCGGTCAGGATCAGCGGCTTGCCCGCGCGTACGTCGCGGTCAGGGAGGGTGACCGGCTCGATCTCCCTCAGCTCTTTGACCAGGCCGTCAGGCAAGACTCGTTCCCAGCACGGAACTAAACAGCTGAACCGGGCCAGCGTAGCGGGGCGAGGCACCGCCGGTGCACCCGCAGCGCCCTGGCCGGCGGGGCTCTACTTCAACTCCGCCGCCCAATTCCGCTTGCCCGTCGCACATGTGGCCCCGGACGACACGGTGAATGCGGCAGTGCCCTTCGCCTGCGTCTTGGTCAGGAAACGCCCAGTCACCTTCAAGGTCTTGTCGCCGATCGTCTCGGTGAACTTGAACTTGCCTTCTGTGACCTTGGGCTTGACGGTGGCCTTGAACCCGGACGTCGCAAAGTGTTCGCCGCCGGTGCAACTGTCGAGCTTGAAACTGCCCAGACTGAAGCCCTTGACGCGCTGGCCGCCGGCATTCGGGCGGACTGTGGAGAAGTTGACTGCGACTGTCTGGGTCAGCCCTTTCGCGACGATGGGGACCGAGCCCTGCCATTTCCCGGGCTTCGGGGTAGCCGCCAGGACCGGAATGGCTACGCATAGGAGCACCCCCACCGCGACAACGGTGGGCGCAGCGGAGCGCTGACGACGATGCAGCCAGCGGAAACTAGGACGGCGCACTTGGAACCTCTCGATAGGTGGCTAAAGGAAGCCGGGCCGCCGCCACGCTGCCGAGGGTCCAGTCAACGAAGCGTACACCCGCTTCTGGCTCCCGGCGACGATCGGGGGTTGCCCCGGCGGGTCGTAGCTACGATCGTGTGTCACTCGACGCGAGGTACCGCCGTGTTGACCAAGCTCTGCTCATTCCGTCCCGGACGCCGAAGCGGGAGTTCGCTACTCGCGGCGCTCGCTTTCGTGCTCGTGGCGGTCCTCCCGGCCGAGGCGGCTACCAAGAAGGACCCGAGCTGTAAGCGGGCGGGTTCTCGGACGGTGGCGCAAAATGACTTTGCCCGTGTGTACGAGGTCAAATCGCCGGAGGCGGAGCGGCGGCTCTACGGCTGTCGCCGATCCACCGGAAAACGAGTCCTGCTCGACACCGCGGGCGACGATTTCACGGAGTACCTCATCACCGATTACGAGAACGTCAGGCTCGCAGGCGCTCACGTTGCCTGGGCTTCGTCCTCCGTCGACTACAGCTGCAAGGCAGCCTGCCCGCCGGGCTATGACGGTAAGAGCGTGAGTGTCAGGGTCTACGACCTTCGGCGCCGAGCGGAGAGGGCGATCCAGGGGGTCGAGCCGGTCGGCCGTGCGCTTGTGTTGAGCCGCTTGGGCGGGGTCGCGTGGGCGGTCCGCGATGCCGTCAGCGGAGGCGTCGAGATCCATGCCTCGCTGAGAACCGGCGATGACCGGGTAATCGACAGCGGCAACATCGACCCGAAGTCGCTGGCCATCGAGATCACGATCATCAGTTGGACACGCGACGGCGTGGAGCAGTTCGCGCGGCTTCGCTGACGGGCCCGTCTTCAGAAAAGTCGCACTTTGCGAACCTGCCCCGCGCGCGTGGGGGCGAGTAGGTTCAGGATCCCGCTCAACGTCGTGCTGATGCGAAAGAGCCAGAGACGGCCCGCCCGGGGCGTGATCGACGACGCGGCGCTCGCGCTGCTCGCGCGCCATGGCGCCCAGATCCTGGCGACCGCCCGGCGCTATGCCGCGACGCCCGAGGACGCCGAGGACGCCTATCAGCGCGGCCTGGAGATCCTGC
>JBEVKF010000145.1:0-15072 GCA_040509755.1 Thermoleophilaceae bacterium
CGCTCTGTGGTGGAGGGAGCGGTGCGCCGGCTGATACCCGCCGCCGGCGACGGCTGGGCCGCGGCCGGCATGGACGAGTTCCTGCGCTCCTACCTCACGCCGCGCGGCCGCGCCGCCTTCTATGCCGCGGCGCGCAACATCTACCTAGACGAGCCGCACGGCGAGGAGGGCTTCTGGACCCGGCTCGAGTCGCTGCAGAGCAAGTCGCTGTTCGTGTGGGGCCGCCACGACACGCTCGTGCCGATCGGGTTCATGAAGCACGTGGAGCGGGCGCTGCCCAGTGCGCGCCATCTCGAGCTCGAGTGCGGGCACGTGCCGCAACTCGAGCGACCGCGCGAGACGCACGCGGCGATGCTCGATTTCATGCGCGCGGGCTGAGCGGCCCGACCCGCCGGGCCGCCCGCGGACCTCCATTGTCGAGCTAGCGGTCCCAGGGACCGGTTAGCCGACAATGGACTGCTCTGGCGGCCGGGACGCTCAGAAATCGCCGCCGCCGCCGAAGTCCCCGCCGCCGCCGAAATCTCCCCCGCCGCCGCCAAAATCGCCGCCGCCGAAATCCCCGCCGCCGCCGAAGTCGCCCATGTCCGAGCCGACCGCCTCGCCGCCGCCGTCCCAGCCCCCGAAGCCGCCGCCGAGCATCGAGCCGATGAACAGCCCGGGCAGCAGGCCGCCGCCGAAGAAGCCCCCGGCCCAGGGCCCGTAGGCGGGGCCTGCCTGCCAGTAGGGCACCATCTGGCCGTCGACCGGAACCTGGCGCATGTTCGGGTCGTGGCCGTCCTTGACGCGCGTCGCGTCGGCCGCGCAGACGGGCACGGTCCGCGTCTGGCCGCCCGGCGGTGCCCAGTCCACGTCGGTCACCGACGGACCGTGGCGCGGGTCGAAGAAGCACGGCGACCGGCGCTCGGGCACGGGCCGGCCCTCCATCTCAGCGCGCGCGGCCTCCATCGCCCAGCGGCCCTCCTCGAGCAGCTCGGTCACCGGCTTGAGGTCCTGCGCGCGCCGGGCGCGGCCGAGCGCCTCCTCGGCCTGCTGGTAACGCTCGACAGCCAGCGCGTAGTGGGTCTTGGCCTCGGGATCGGCATCGGGCATCTCCATGTCGAGGTCGAGCGCGCGGATGTCCTGCCCGAGCGCGATCACGTCGTCACGGGCGACCGACTTGACCTCCTCGAACTCGGCCTTGTCGCGCTTGCGCCGCTTCCAGCGCGAGAACCCGAACAGCGCGGCGGGGATGGCCAGCACGGCCACCAACCAGCCCGGGAAGCCATTCCCCGAGCCGGAATCGCCGCCTCCGCCCTCGGCCGAGCGCGCCTCCCCGACCGAGCGGATGAACCTGTCGAGCACGGCCTCTGTGCCGTTGCCGCGCTCGGCCTCGAGCGCCTGCGCGGCAAGCCGGCCGGCCTCGCCTCGGTCGAGCTGTCCGCTGGTTGCGCCGGCCCGGAAGCTCTCGCCGATCACCACCGCGTAGACGCCGGGCTCGCCGACGGTGAGCGCGATCTCGCGCAGCGCGGCGCCCGCGCTGCCGGCCTCATCGTCGGCATCGGCCGGCAGGATGGCGATGTAGAGCGGCTCGGCGTCCTCGTCGGCGATCTCCTGGCGCAGGTCCTCCGCCTCGTCGTCCGCGATGGCGCGCTCGGAGTCGGGATCGACATAGACCGGGTCGATGGCGAGCGCATTGGTCGCGGTGTCCAGGGCGTCCTGGGCGTATGCGGTCCCGGCGAGCAGCAGCCAGGCGGTGACGATGAGGCTAAGACGCACTATCTCGCGGTACACGCCAGCGAACGGTACAACCCCCTCATGAGCTTCCCGCCCGGCCCCCGCCTGCCGCGCCTGCTGCAGGCGGTGCGCCTGACCGCAGAGCCGTATGACTGGATGATCAAGCGCCACCGGCGCTACGGCGATGTCTTCAGCTCGAACTTCCCGTTCTTCGGGCGGGTGGTCTACGTGGCCGATCCGGAGCTCGTCAAGCAGGTCTTCACCGGCGACGCGACCGTCTTTCACGCGGGTGAGGCGAACACGCTCGCGCTCGGCGACACGCTGGGCGAGCACTCGCTGCTCACGCTCGACGAGGGCCGGCACATGTCCCAGCGCAAGCTGCTGCTCGCGCCCTTTCACGGCCAGGCGGTGCGGCGCTACACCGAGGTGATGGCTGAGGAGGCGGCGGCCGAGGTGGACTGCTGGCCCATTGGCCGGGCGTTCTCACTGCGGCCACGAATGCAGGTAATCGCGCTCGAGGTGATCCTGCGCGCTGTGTTCGGCGTGCGCGAGGGCGAGCGGATGGACCTGTTTCGCGAGCGCATCCCGCGGCTCGCGGAGCTCAACAGCCTGTTCGACTGGCTGCCCTTTATGCAACGCGAGCTCGGTGGATTCTCACCGGCCGCGCGCGCCCGCAAGGCGCTGGCGGCGGTCGACGAAGTGATCTACGCGGAGATCGCGGAGCGGCGCGCGGCTATGGCGGGCGAGGACGAGGAGCGCGAGGACGTCCTGTCGCTCCTCCTCTCGGCACGCCACGAGGATGGCTCGCCGATGAGTGACGTGGAGCTGCGCGACGAGCTGATCACGCTGGTGGTGGCGGGGCACGAGACCACCGCCACCGGGCTCGCGTGGGCCTTCGAGCGCCTGCTGCGGACACCGCGGGTGATGGAGCGGGTGCTCGGCTCGCTCGACGACGACAGGTACCTCGATGCCGTGGTCAAGGAGACCCTGCGGCTGCGGCCCGTGCTGACCGACGTGGGACGCAAGGTCACTCGCGAGATCGAGATCGGCGGCTGGAAGCTGCCGGCCGGCACGCTGGTGCTCCCCGCGATCGCGGCAATTCACGCCCGCGCCGACCTGTTTCCCGAGCCGGAGGAGTTCCGGCCCGAGCGCTTCATGAATGGCGCGCCCGAGTCCTACGCGTGGATCCCGTTCGGCGGCGGCGTGAGGCGCTGCATCGGGGCGTCGTTCGCGCAGGTCGAGATGCGGGTTGTGCTGCGAGAGGTGCTGCGGCGGGTGCGGCTGCGCGCGGACTCGAAGCGCCCCGAGCGCCCGAAGGTCCACCACGTGACCGTGATCCCCAGCCGCGGCTGTCGCGTGGTTGTCGAGGAGCGGCTAGGAGCCCCCGCTGCGCAGGGGCTCGCCGCCGCGGTCGCCTGAGGGCTTCGGCGCGGGCTCCTCGGCCGCCTTCCTGCACACGATCTCCTCGAGCTCGTCGAGCGCGTGCTGCAGGCCGCGCATCAAGGGCTTGAGGTCGCCGAGCAGCTCGCGGTCGCCCACGAGGCCGAAGTCGAGATGGTTGCGGTAGCTCATCACGGTCATGTTGAGTCCGACGCCGTCGGCGATCGCCGACACCGGGTAGTTGGCCTCGAGCTTCGCGCCCGCGAAGAAGAGCGGCTCGCGCGGGCCGGGGACGTTCGATATGACCAGGTTGAGCGGCGGCCGGGTGCGCCCGAGCACGCCCATCGCGGTGCGGGCGGCGAGAGCCATCACGGCGGGAGGGATGAAGCTCGTGGCGTCCGTGAGCAGGTCGGCGGGCAGCGCGCGGTGGCGCTCCTTGGCGCTCATCAGCAGCTCGTGGGTGCGGATCAGGCGCCGCAACGGCTCGGGCTCGTCGGTCGGAATCGGGACGATCATCATCGACACGCGATTGCCGAAGGTGCCGATCTGCTCCTCGGTCCGAACCGACACTGGGACCATCGCGACGAGCGGCTCCTCCGGCAGGTCGTCGTGGTCGATCAGCCATTCGCGCAGCGCGGAGGCGCAGAGGGTGACCACCACGTCGTTGACCGTTATGCCGGCGGCGTTCTTGACCGCCTTGACGGTGTCGAGCGAGACCTGGCCGATGGCGAGGCGCCGGTGGGGAGAGATCTTCCCGTTGAATGACGTGGTCGGCGCTCGCGCGGTCGTGACCTCGAGGACGTCGGGGTCCTCGTCTGAGCCGAGCAGCCTGCGCGCACGGGTGACCGCCCTGGTGAGGGTCGGAACGCCGGGGAGGGCGTTCGCGCCGGGCAGCTCGAACAGGTTGGGCAGTGCCGACGGCGCCGAGCGCAATGCGCGCACCGGCTGAAGTGGGACGCCGAGCAGGCCGCGGCCGAGCATCTCGAGCTCCCCGGGCGCGCGTTCGCCCTTGCCGTCGTCGTCGTCAGCCGCCGGTGCGATCTCGCGGCCCTCGGGGCTCGGGTCGAGCAGGATCGAGAGGAGCTCGTTCCCCGATACCCCGTCAACCGCGGAGTGGTGGATCTTGGTCAGGAGCGCGACCCGACCGCGCTCGAGACCGTGGATGAGGTAGAGCTCCCAGAGCGGATGCCCGCGGTCGAGCGGGCGGGCGAAGATGCGGGCGACGGTCTCGCAGAGGCGGTCGTCGTCGCCCGGCGGCGGGACGGCCGACTCGCGGATGTGGAAGTCGAGGTCGAAGTCGGGATCCTCGATCCAATAGGGCAGGTCCAGGCGGAAGGGGATCTCCGCCAGGCGCCACTTGAAGACGGGGAGCAGGTGAAGGCGCTCGCTGACCAAGCGGCAGATGTCGTCGTAGCCGATCTCGCCGGCGGGCGCGGTCGACGGGTCGTAGATCGCCAAGCCGCCCACGTGTCCGTAGGTGCGGGCGTCCTCCATGCGCAGGAACTGCGCGTCCAGGCTGGTCAGCTGGCGCACGCCTGCCTCCTCCTCCATCGGGAAACGGCTCTGCATTGCTGATCATCCCCCATCCGCGCCGGTCGCGAACGCCGGGTTAGAGGCCGAAGCGCTGGAGCAGCCGTTCGGCGGGCTCGTCTTGGTCGAGCGTGGGCGGCGGCTCTGTGCCGAGCAGGCCTTGGAGCTTGGCTCTGATCGCCTGTGCGTCCATTGGATGGCCGGGCGAGCCGAGGGCGGCCTTGACGATTGCGATCTCCGCCTGTCCCTCGGCCGCGGTCGTGGTCAGGACGCATTCGGATTCGAGGAGGTCGGAGTTGGTCTTGATCTCGATCGAGTGGGCGCGCTGCACCGCATCGGGGTCGACTTGGGCGAAGCTCTCGACGTCCGGAGGCCCATGAAGGAGGGTGAAGGCGGTCAGGTAGGGAATGGAGAACTTGGCCTGGAGGCCGTCCGCCGGTTCGGGGCCTTCGGCGGCCGCTTGCACCGACACCGGGTGCACGGTCACGGTGAGCTTGTCGGCCGCGTGGTGATCGCCGCGCACGCTGGCGGCGGCCTCGATCGCCCCGTGGGTCTGTAGGCAGCAGGGCCAGGCCTTGATCCAGTTCTCGTCGATCGCCCGGTCTTGGCCCTCCTGCGGGCGCGCGAAGGTGCCGCCGGTGGCCTTTTGCCAGCCGCGGGCAACGGTGTCGAGCGGAACTCGCGCGCCCGCGCGCGCGAGGCGGGCGGCCTGAAGGCCGGAAGCGGCGGCCAGGCCGACCTGGAGGGACTTGCCGTGCGAGCCGAAGGCGGCGCGCAGGCCGCCGCTCTGCAGCAGGGCGATCGCGAGGGCGGCGTCGACGGGCGCGTCGATCAGGTGTGAGGCGGCCACGGCCGCGCCCGCCGCGCCGCAGACGGCGGTGGGATGCCAGCCGCGGTCGTACAGCGCGGGGTGACTGGCGCGAGCGAGGGCGCCCATCGCCTCGAAGCCGCGGACGAAGGCGGCGAGTGCGTCGCCGGTCGACTTCTCGAGCTCGGCCGCCAACACGAGAGCGGCGGGAGCGACGGGCGCGGTGAGGTGGGCGAGGCCGGGAAGGTAGGTGTCGTCGAAGTCGAGCACGTGGCCGGAGGTGGCCGCGAAGACGAGGCGGTCCTCCACGCCGCGGGCCGCCTCGGCCGCCTCCTCCTGGCGGCCGCGAGCGGCGCACCCGAGCCAGTCGAGCAATGCGACCTCGTAGCCGTCGGATGCTGCATCCGTCATGGCGACTCCAGGCGCTCCCGGAAGGCGCCCGCTCCGACCACCGCGGCGCCGTGCGCGCGAACCCTACCGGCGAGCGCAGAGTCGGAGGTGACCACCCGCAGCGCGGCTGGATCTTCCGCAGCGGCAACGAGGGCGGCGATGTCGTCGTCGGCGGCGTTGCGGCCGCGGCGCGAGGCGAAGAGGACCTCCGTCTGGGCGGTGTCCTCGATCTCGAATGGTTTTCCGTCGAACACCACGGTCACGGGCTCGCCGAATGTGCGCAGCTCGTCCACCAGGTCGCGCATGGCGCGCGGGCGATCGCGCCACCAGCCGGTGGGGCGCGAGCCGATGACATTCATGCCGTCGACGATCCAGCGCTCCGGGCTCATTTGTCGCGGCTGCGCATGTACAGCACGATGAAGACGACGAGCAGCACACCCGCGGAGATCTGCGCCGCGAGCGTGATGCCGATGCCCTCGCCCTCGGACGCCTTGCGGATCGTCGAGAACATCAGCGAGGCGCCGAAGAAGAGGACCAGGGTCCAGAGCACTGTGTTCCGTTCCACCGCGGCGACACCCTAGTCTCGGGAGCCGGTATGACCTCCCGTCCCGTACTGGCCGGCGTGCTCGGCGCGCTGGTGATCGCGTTCAGCGGCATCCTCGTGAAGCTCGCCGAGGTGTCGCCCTCGACGGCGGCCGTGTTCCGCTGCCTGTACGCGCTGCCGGTGCTGGGGGTGCTCGCATGGATCGAGCACCGGCGCTATGGGCCGCGCTCGCGGCGCGACCGGATGCTGGCGCTGGCGGCGGGCGTCATGTTCGCCGCCGACCTGACGTTCTGGCACCACTCAATCGAAGCTGTGGGAGCCGGTCTGGCAACGGTGCTCGGAAATATTCAGGTGGTGCTCGTCGGCCTGATCGCGTGGGCAGCGCTGGGCGAGCGGCCGGAGTCGCGGACGCTGGCATCGATCCCGATTGTCTTTATGGGCGTCATCCTGATCAGCGGCGTAATCGGGGCCGGGGCCTATGGCGACGACCCGCTGCTGGGAGTGATCTACGGGGTGCTGACGGCGATCACCTACGCGCTCTTCATCATCGTGCTGCGCCAGGGGAACTCCGACGATCGCCGGCCCGCCGGCCCGCTGTTCGACGCCACCTTCACCGGCTTCGTGTTCTCCGCTCTCGGAGGGATCGCGGTGGGCGACCTGGACTGGACACCTGGGCTCGAGTCGCAGGCGTGGCTGATCACTCTGGCGCTGACGTCGCAGGTGCTGGGCTGGCTGTTGATCAGCGTGTCGCTGCCGCGGCTGCCCGCCGTCATTACCTCGATCGTGCTGATGCTCCAGCCGGTCAGCACGGTCTTCCTGGCAGCGGTGCTGCTCTCGGAGGCGCCAAGCGCGGTGCAGCTGACGGGCGTGGCGGTGGTGCTGGCGGGGGTGGCGTTCGCGACGATCAAGCCGCGGGCGCCGGCGAAGGCCGCGGCTTAGAGTTCAGCCACAACCGGCCCCACGGTTCCCCACCGGACCCACGCTCGTCCGTCGTCGTCAGGTTCGCCCCCCTCCCACCGACTCCACTCTCAGTTGCCCAACTTCCGAGAGCTTCCCGACCACCACCTGCAGACGCTCAGCGATGAGCAGCTCATCGACTACACCCGCGCGGCCCGCGAGGCCGGACGTCACGACGCGATGAAGCCGGCGATCGCGGTGCTCGCCTATGGGTACTGGGACATCCTCGTCAACCGTGCGCGCCTCAAGCTGCCGGAGTCCGACGCCGAGCAGGTGGCCGGCGAAGCGCTGGAGAGCGCGATCGTGTCGGCCTTCGCCGGAAGCTCGGTCGGAGAGTTCCGGTCCTGGCTGCACACGATCCTCTCGCGCCGGATCGCCGACTACTGGCAGAAGCGCGAGCGCACCATCCCCACGCAGAAGCTGGCGAGCGAGCACCAGGGATCGGATGAGGTGTGGGGCGAGGAACCGTCGGTGGGCTTCGAGGGCGAGGCGCTGCATGCGCAGGAATGCGTGCGGAAGGCGCTCGGGGAACTGCCGGAGGCTCACCTGGAGGTCGTTCAGCTCTACGTGCTCGGCCCGCATTCCGCGACCGATACGGCAAGGATGGCCAGCGACGAGATGACGGAGGCCAACGTGCACCAGATCTCGTCGCGCTTCCACAAACGGGTTCGAGAACTCCTCGACGAAGGAGACACTCCGAGGTAAGCCATGACGGACGTCGAGCAACTACTCCTCGAATACAAGGAGGCGCACGAAGGCGGCGCCGGCGACCCGCGCCCCTTCCTGGAGCGAACGTCCGCCCACGATCGCCCGCTGCTGTCTGCACTGATCGACGCATTTCTAGAAGAAGCGCCGCGCCGAGAATTCTCGCCCCCCGAATTTCACGAATCGGCCGCGGCGCCCGTTGCCGAGGCTGTGCAGCGCTCCCTGTCCGGGTCGGCCGGGTTGTGGCCGGCGATGCTGCCGCGCCTGCGAGCGCAGGCGCGGCTGAAGCGAGCGGACCTGGTGCGCGAGCTGGCGGCGCGGCTCGGAGCCGAGTCAAAGCAGGAGAAGGTCGCTGCCTACTACCACCAGATGGAGCAGGGGCTGCTGCCGGCCGCTGGGGTGTCCGACACGGTGCTCGAAGCGTTGGGGCGAATCGTGGGAGTGGCGGCGGAGTCCCTGCGAAAGGCGGGCGCGATGCCGGCGCCCGGGCCGCCGCGGATGGATGAAGCCGCAGTTTTCGCGCGGACCGCCCAGGCTGCGCCCGACGCCGAGGCCGTGGCGCCGGCTGCGTCGCAATCAGGCCCCGCCGACGAGTGGGACGAGGTGGATCGCCTCTTCCGTGGCAGCTAAGCGTCAGGCCGCCGTTGCGGCGCCGACTCCTCGCTCATGCATCAATTGGTCAAGCTGTACCTGTCAGCACTGCGCTCGGGCGACAAACAGCTGTCCGTCTCGCTCGCCTGCGCGTTGAGATCCGAAGGCCGGCTGCTGGACGAGGCCGAGCACTCCCTCCAGCGACTGGCCCGTGCGCGGGCGCGATGGTCGGCACCGGCCGAGCGAACCGTGCGCCGAACCCTCCAGCGTTTGACTTGAGCTGCGTACGATCGTTGATGGTGGATCTATCGATCGAACAGCGCGCCTCGCAAGTGCTCTCCGGCGTCCCGGACTGGATCTGGAACGGCGACACCCTACCCGTGCCGGTCGAGCACATTGCCGACTCGTGCTTCGGGCTGCACGTGCGCGACGTGGCCGATCTGTCGTCCGCGCCGGGAGTGCCAGCACTGGGCCCGGACCAGTCTCTGAGCGGACTCTTGCTCCCCGGCCTGGGGGAGATCTGGGTGAACGCGGCAGAGGCGCGCGAATGGCCGAGCCGCCGCCGATTTACGATCAGCCATGAGCTGGGGCATTGGTGCCTGCACCGGACCGAGGGAACGGTGTGGTGTCGCTCGCACTCTGTGGATCCGCTGGAAGTCCCCGAGTCGGAACCGCCGCCGCGTCGGGCCTACGCGGCCGAGGAGAGCCAGGCCAACGAGTTCGCAGCGGCGCTCCTAATGCCGGCCCATTTGGTGAAGCGCCACTACCAGCGGCTTCGCCGCCGCGACCCGGACGGATCCTTCGAGGAGTTGTGCCGGATCTTCGGGGCTTCCGGGGCGGCTATGGGTCGGAGGCTGCGAGTGGTGGCCTGACTCGACCGCTCTGCGAAGCAGGATTCTCCCCGCCCAAGTTCACGAGTCGCCACGGCCGAACGACCTGAAGCCCCCGCGGGGCGTGTGGAGGGGCGCGCGCGGAGCTGGGCGGGTGCGCGCCGTGTTGCCCATCCGTGGCCCAGGGGCCGTTTGCGGCCCAAGCGCGGCGGACGACGAAGGGCTCGCCGTAGCGGGCCTTGGGGGAGGTAGCGGCGGGCGGGATTCGAACCCGCGACCTTCGGGTTATGAGCCCGAATCTCGACTCATGTTCCGCCGAACTGCTCGCGTCTCGGGATACGAACAGACCCCGGACGCACCAGCCGCCGCCAGGCTACCCCTCCCGCGCCCGCCCCGCCCCCTCCGCCCTCGCCAGCATCCACTCAAGCACCCCATCCGCCGGCATCGGTCTTGCCAAGGCAAACCCCTGCACGCAATCACACCCCAGCGCCGCGAGCCGATCGCAATCGGCCAAATCCTCCACGCCTTCCGCCACCGTCTCCAGCCCCAAACCGCGCGCCAGCTCGATGATCGACCGCAGGATTGCCTCGGAGTCCGAATCGGTGCCCCGCCGCGTCACGAACGCCTGGTCGATCTTCAGCGCGTACACCGTCAGCTCCCGCAGATAGGCCAAAGACGAGTACCCGGTCCCGAAGTCGTCGATCGACGTTCGCACCCCGATCGCCCGCAAATTTGCCAACGCCGCGCGCGCAGCGGCGTGGTCCCCCATCAGCGAGTCCTCGGTTATCTCGATCTCCAGCAGCGCCTCGCCGTCCAGCCCGGCCCGCCGCAGCTGCGCCTCCACCGACCGCGGAAACCCGGGGTCCAACAGCACCCGCGGCGACACATTCAAAGCAACCGGCACCGCGCACCCTGCATCACGAAAACGCTGGCAGTCAGAGGTCGCCATCTCCAGCGTCAGCTGCGTAAAAGGAAGCGCGAGCCCCGTCATCTCCGTCAGCGGCACGAACACACCGGGCGGCACCGATCCCAGCCCGGGATCGGTCCAGCGGGCCAGCGCCTCCACCCCCACCACCCGCCGGCCCGCCAGCTCGATCTTTGGCTGGTAGTGCAACTCAATTCCCCGGGCGTCGATCGCCCTCTTCAGGCTCGACACCAACACAAGCCGCCGTGGCGCCTCCTGGTCCATCTCGCGCGCGTAGAACTCCAGCCGCGACTGCGCTCGCTTTGCCTGGTACATCGCCGACTCTGCACGCTGCACCAGCAGCGTGGCGTCCGACCCGTCCTCGGGGAACATCGCTATCCCGCAGCTCGCGTCCACGCTCAGGCTCGCCCCCGCCACGTCCACCGGCATCGAAAGCCGCTTCAGCAGCGAGTGCGTCGTCGCCTCGGCCTCCGCGCGGTCGGCCACCGCGGACAGCAGCACCCCGAACTCGTCCGCTCCCAGCCGGGCCACCGTGTCGCCCGCCCGGGTCGAGCCCCGCAGCCGACCCCCTACCTCCACCAGCAGCGCGTCCCCCTGCGGCCTCCCGAGTGTGTCATTCACATCCCTGAAGCGATCCAGGTCGAGCGTCACCAGCGCCACTCCCAGATCGGAAGCTGACGCCCGTCGCACCGCCTGCGCCACGTGCTCGTTCAGCAACGCACGGTTGGGCAGCGTGGTCAACGGGTCATACAGCGCGAGGCGCTCCATCTCGGACGCCTGCTGGGAAGCAACATGGATCGCGGCCATCGGCAGCGCCAGCACCGGCACCAGATACAGCCAGTTCTCCGCGATCACGGCCACCGGCGGCCCCAAGACGAACAGCGTCCCCGCCGACCAGCTCCGAAACAGCAGATCCGCGATCAGGTGGGCGCCCACCGCGATCCCCAGCTGCAGCGCCTCGGCGGTCCTCACCAGCGTCGAGTTCACGAGGAAGAACGCCACGGCGGACGCCGTGATCGCCGGCAGCTCGTCCGCCTGCAGCGACTCGCCGCTCGAGAGACCTGTGCCACCCAGCAGGTCGAGCACGGCCCCGGCCGCCGCCCATGAGATCGTCAGCTGGGCGAGGTTGAAGACGATCCGATCGGCGGGCCGGCGCCTGATCAGGTCGGCGATCAGCGACGACACCGCCTGCACCAGCGCCACCTGCGGCGCCCCGTAGATCAGCAGCATCGCGAACCCGAACGGCGTGGAGAAGGTCTCCTCGCCCGTCTGGCCGTGCACCTGGATCGGATAGAGCTCGCCCAGCAGGACCAGCCCGGCGAGCAGCCAGAACTCCAGGTCGAGCGGTCCGAACGATCCGGCGGCCCCGACCAGCATTGCAAGCAGGACCGCGGCTCCAGCGGCGCTTACGAGTCGCAGATAGACCGCGAAGGTGGGACGGAGGCTCGACACTGGACGGGCAACGGCCGGCTGCCTTTAGTCGACCGCCGCTCCTCCACGAGCGGGCCAGATCCCGACAGAGGCCGTGTTACAGCTTACGCGGCGCGCCCAGCGCCTCAAGTAGAACCAGCAGGCTTGCAAGGGCAACGGCGGAGCGGTAGGCGTTGAACTTGACGGCGGTACGGGAACGACGGAGCTTTGACGGCATTACGACCTCCAGGTTGAAAAAAGTGCCGGGGGCGACACCTGACTGCCTGACAGACCTGCCTATCGGACTCGTTTCCAAACCTGTAGAGGGCGACCGCCTCGCCTGGACGAATGTACGAGGGACGTACGTCCAATTAGCCGGGAGAACTCAAGCTGGACGTTTATCGCGCCGATGCGACGAATGCCCCCGATGACTCTCGCGCTGGCCTTCATCCTGCTCGTGCTCACGGTTCCGCTTGCCGGCGGCCGCCTGACCCGGCTCGAGGACGTCCGGCTGCGCTCGATCTGGCTCGCCGGGCTTGCTTTCGGGATTCAGGTCTTGATCGTGACTTTCATCCCCGACGGCGACACCACCACGCTGCGCGTCGCCCACCTCGCCTCGTATGCCCTAGCCGGGGCCTGCATCCTGCGCAATCTCCACATCCCGTTTGCCTGGATGATCGGGCTCGGCGGCCTCATGAACGTGGTTGCGATCGCCGCCAACGGCGGTGTCATGCCCGCCCGCCTCGGTGCGCTGCAGGCCGCGGGCCTCGACGTGGCCGGCGCCGGCGAGTTCACCAACTCCGACGCCGTGCAGGGCGCCAACCTCGCCTTCCTCGGCGACGTCTTCGCGATCCCGGCCGGCTGGCCCGGCGCGAACGTCTTCAGCGTCGGCGACGTCGTGATGGTGCTCGGCGCGCTGCTGGCTCTCCATGCTCTCTGCGGCTCGCGTCTCGGCGCGAGGCTTCCCCGCCTGATGGGCCGCGCCCGTGCCGCGCCGCCCGCTGGTAGGTTCCCCACGTTGTGAAGAAGCTGTCGATTCTCGCTCTCTGCCTCACGGCCGCCCTCACGGGACCGGCCGCGGCTCAGGCTCAAGATCCACTCGTCGAAGTCCTCGCGGTCTCGCAGTCGATCACCGTGAACGAGGCGTCCCCGCGCTCGCTCACGCTCGGCTGCCCCGGCACGTCGGTCGCCGTCAGCGGCTCGGTCACCACCGGGCTCGGCACGCTCACCGACTCCATCCCGCGCCGCGGCGCCACCCACTGGACCTTCCGCTTCAACTCGCAGGGCGGCCCGCACGAGGTGACCGGCGTCCTGCGCTGCGTCCGCCTGAACTTGCCGGGTGGGGTGGACGGCGTGAGCCTCGTGGTCGGCTCGGCCTTCGAGCCCGGCGTCGTCGTCGCAGCCGGGAAGACCGAGCGCGTGGCCGTCGGATGCCCGGACGACCAGGTCCCCACCGGCTGGGGATTCAAGCGCATCAGCGGCGGGAACTCGATCGCCGTCACTGCCGCGGCGCCGTCCCGGGCCGGCTGGGTCTTCAAGCTCGAGAACAGGGGCAGCTCCGCCGCCCGGGTCACCCCGCGCATCCGCTGCCTCGCGAGCACCCAGCGGGCGAGCAACGGCCAGCGACACAGCTTCTCGCTGCGCGCGGCGTCCTTTGTCGATCGCGTCGACTCCGGCGCCAATGAGGCCGAGGCCCACGCCTGCCGCGATACCGAGTACAGCCTCTCGACGGGCGTCTCACTCGACTCCGCCGACGACATCCTGCTGAGGGGCACCTACCCCGCGGGCCTGCGCGGCGGGCGCTGGAGCTTCCGCCAGGCGAACGGTCAGAGCAGCGTGAAGACCACGCTGCTCTGCCTGGCGAGCGACACCAGCTTCCACTAGCCAAGCCAGGGCGCGGGCGCCGATGAACTTCGACCTGACCGACGAGCAGCAGGCGGTTCGTACCCTCGTGCGCGACTTCGCCGAAGGCGAGGTCAAGCCGATCGCGGAGGAGCTCGACCGCACCAAGAGCTTTCCCTACGAGATCGTCGCCCAGCTCGGCAAGCTCGGCCTGATGGGAATCCCCTACCCCGAGGAGCTCGGCGGCGGCGGCTCCGACAACCTCTCCTATGCGCTCGCCGTTGAGGAGCTCGCGCGGATCGACAGCAGCGTGGCGATCACCCTGGCCGCCCACACGAGCCTCGGCACCTGGCCGGTCTATGCCTTCGGCTCGGACGAGCAGAAGGCCGAGTGGATGCCCAAGCTGTGCGCGGGCGAGCGGCTCGGCGCGTTCGGACTGACCGAGCCAGAGGCGGGCTCGGACGCCGGCAACACGCGCACGCGCGCCGAGCTCGATGGAGACGAGTGGGTGATTAACGGAGCAAAGCAATTCATCACAAATGCGGGCACAGAAATCAGCGGCTTCGTCACGATCACAGCCAAGACGGGTAAGGAGGAGATCTCCAACCTGCTCGTTCCCAACGGCACGCCCGGCTATGAGATAGGCGAGGCCTATCGCAAGATGGGCTGGAACGCCTCGGACACCCGGCCGCTCAGCTTCGAAGACTGCCGCGTGCCCGAGGAGAACCTGGTCGGACCACGCGGGCAGGGCTTCAAGCAGTTCCTGCAGACCCTCGACGGCGGCCGGATCGGCGTCGCGGCGATGGGCCTCGGCCTGGCACAGGGCGCACTCGACGAGGCGCTCTCCTACGCCAAGGAGCGGATCGCGTTCGGCCAGCCGATCTCGAAATACCAGGCGATCCAGACCAAGCTCGCCGACATGTCGACCGAGATCGAGGCCGCGCGCCTGATCACCTACAAGGCCGCGATCGAGAAGGACGCCGGCAGGAACTTCTCGCTGACCGCCGCCCAGGCCAAGCTCAAGACCGGCCGGCTCGCCGTCAAGGCGAGCGAGGAGGCCGTCCAGATCCACGGCGGCTACGGCTACATCGAGGAATACCCGGTCTGCCGCTTCTACCGCGACGCCAAGATCCTCACCATCGGCGAGGGCACCGACGAGGTGCAGCAGATGGTGATCGCGCGCGCTCTCGGCTGCTAAATGCGCTTGCGCAAGCGGCTTTGGGGGTACGCAGAGCACCTATGGTGTCTAGCCGACCGCGGATGGGACGTACGCTCGTGGTTGTCGCGGTCTGCCTGCTCGCGGCGTCGACGCTCCTGCTGCTCGCCGGAGCATCCGACCTGCTGACGATCCTCGGCCTGGCCGGCGCGACAGTCGCCGGTGTCGGCGCGTGGGCCAACGAGTGCAGCGGCGCGCGCGTGCGAGCCGCGCTCGAGGAGAAGCGCCGCG
>JBEVKF010000146.1:0-16786 GCA_040509755.1 Thermoleophilaceae bacterium
ACGGCCCTTGACGCTGAGCCGAGCGTTACCGTGCAACCTCATCCGGTGTCCTCCTTGGGACTGGTGGCTTCGACACCAACCAGCCTCCAAGGAGGCCCGGATGAACAACGTCCTCAGGAACTACAGCTAGACCTCGACCCGGTCGCGCGGGGGCGCCAGCCCCAACAGCAGCTCCTCGGTGGCCGGCTCCCCGGCCGGGCCGTCGGGCGACACCGCCGCTTCCGCGGCCCGCACTAGATCGATCGCTGTCGAGCGGACCTGGGCCACGATCTCCGCGAGGCCGAGGGTGCGGTCGGCCTCGTAGCTCTCGCCGGCGAGCGCGGCCGCCCGCGACGCATGGCGCCGAACCTCGTCCGCCCGCGGCTCCGAGGCCTCGATCTCCGCGCCGAGCGCCCAGACGGCAAGTCCGAGCTCGTGAATCGCGTGCGCCAACTGCTGCGGCGCCTCGCCGCCGCCGCGCAGGAACCGCTGCACGTGGCGGGCCAGGACACGCGTGTTTCGGACCGCGTAGTCCATGTGCCTTGCCCCCGCGGCGTAGCGCTCGAGCTCCCCGCGCGACGAGCGCCACCCGGGCGAGAAGCGCGCTGTCTCGCGGCCGAGCACCAGTGCGTCGTCGAGCTCGCGAACCGATTGGTCGAGCCGGCGCGCGCCGCCGAGGGCGGCCGCCGATCGTTCGCCGTCTCGGTCGGCGAGCGCCCCGGCGACCTCCTCGAGCGTTCGGCCGAGTCCACCGATGATCGCCTGCGCCGAGCGCCCCACGAGGAGGACGGGATTCGGCGGGAACGCGAGCGCGCTGACCGCGAGGGCCACGCCCCCGCCGATCAGCGCCTCGATCACGCGGGTCGGAGGAAAGCCCGATCCCGAGGGGTCCAAGAGCACGAGCAGAATCGCCGACACCGCGGCCTCGGTCACCAGCACCGGCCCACCGCCGAGGACCACCGCGGTGGCCATGGCGAGCACCACGAGCACCCCCAGCTGCCATCCGCCGCTGCCGATCCCGCTCACCAGCAGGTCCGCCACGCCGACGCCGAGCACCACGCCCCCGATCAGCTCTATCGCGCGCTCCGGCCGCTGGCCGTAGGTCGCTCCGAGCGCGACCACCGCCGCAATCGACGCAAACACCGGCTTCGACTCCGTGAGCAGCAGCTTGGCGAGGTACCACGCGGCAACGGCTGCGACGGCCGTCTGGAGGATCGGCCAAGCGCGCACGCGCAAAAGCTCGTAGCGACTCATCGCTTGTGTTGGGAAGGCCTTTGTCATGTTGATGCTCGAGAAGCTTCTATCAGCCAGAATGCCCTCGCTCAGTATGTCTTCGGTAAAAAGTCAGAAACCTCGATCCCTGCCGCCGGTCCGGCCTCGCTTTCGGGGGGTCGTGCACCAGTGGTCGTTCTTCGTGGCCCTTGCGGCCGGCGTGGGCCTCGTCGCCTGGGCCCCGGCGGGGCGGGCGACAGCGGCGTGCGCCGTCTACTCGGTCGCACTGGCAGGGCTGCTCGGCACGAGTGCCCTGTATCACCGGGTCACCTGGCGTCCGGCCGCGCGCGCCTGGCTGCGCCGGCTCGACCACTCGATGATCTTCGTGTTGATCGCGGGCACGTACACCCCCTTCGCCGTGCTGGTGGTGGAGGAGCCGCTGCGGGAAGTGGTGCTCGCGGGCGTCTGGGCCGGAGCCGCGGTAGGAATCGTGTTCACGCTGTTGTGGGTCAACGCGCCCGCGTGGCTCACCGCGGCCGCTTACGTCGCCCTCGGCTGGTTCTCGGTGATCGCCCTCCCGCAAATTGTCGAACGCGCCGGCGTCGGGGCGCTGGCGCTGCTCGCGGCGGGCGGAGTCGCCTACACGGCGGGCGCGGTCGTCTACGCCCGGCGGCGCCCCGATCCGCGCCCGGCCACGTTCGGATACCACGAGATCTTCCACGTGCTGGTGGTGGTGGCCGCGCTCGCGCACTTCGTGGCGATCGCGGTGTTCGCCGTGCCGCTGGCGGACTAGATCGGGCGGAACGGCCCCGCCGCGCCCGGCGACGGGGCCGCTCGAAGCGGTCAGCGCCCGTCGTGGCCGCCGCGGTGCTTGCGGTCGATCTGGGCCCTGATCTCGCCCCCCTGGTACATGCTGGTGTGCACGTTCGCGTAGGTCACGCCTGCGCGAATTGCCTGAACCAGTTCGTCGAACTGGCCCGCGGTGATTCCCTGCGCCGCCGGGCCGATCACGTCAGCGGGACGGATCGTCCCCGTGACGGTGGCCGGGGCGGGCGGACAAGCCTGAGTGCCGGCCGGCCCGTTCCCCAGGTTCGAGCACAGGAACGCGCTGATCCCGCCGCTCTGCGCTCGCCCACCGAAGTGGATGTGCGCCTGCTGTACCGCGCCCTCGAGATCGGCGTAGCGCAACTTGTAGGAGATCTCCTGTCTCCTCTCGTCGATCTGCGCCTGGAAGGTCCCCTTCCCGGTCGTCGAGATCGCCTGAGGATCCTCCTGGTAGCCCGTCAGGTGCTCGCGGATGTCATTTCCGCCCCCGGCGATCGCGGCCGTGCCCGCGGCGGCCATTCCGGCGACGACAGCGGTCAACGCGACGAGCTTGAGTCGTCCGTCCATCTCCTCACCTCCTGAGGCCTCGTGGTCCTGGGGTGCTACGTCCGCGAAGCCGCCACGGTTCGAAAAAATTTGGTGTGGGTCAGAGGCCGGCCCAGAGGTGCATCACGGCATAGGAGCGCCATGGCCGCCAGGCCTCCGCGAGCTTCAGCGCAACCCGCTCGCCGGGTGGCTGTCCGAGGCGCTCGAGCGCGTGTCGAACCCCCACGTCCCCGGGAAGCCAGGCGTCGGGGTCGCCGAGCGCCCGCATCGCGATGTACTCGGCCGTCCAGGGGCCGATCCCGCGAATGCCGAGCAGCCTGGAGCGTGTGGCTCGCGGGTCCGCGCCTGCGTCGAGGTCGAGCTCGCCGCCGGCCGTCAGCCGGGCGAGCTCGCGCAGGGCCTCGCCGCGGGTGCGCGGGAACGGGAGCGCCCCCGGATCGACCTCGGCGAAGGCGGCGGGGCCGGGGAAGCGGCCCGGCGCCCCGCCGTACAGCGCCGCCAGGCCACCCAGGATGGTCCGCGCTCCGGCCACCGAGACCTGCTGGCCGACGATCGCCCGCACCGCGAGCTCGAAGCCTCCGGCGCAGCCGGGCACCCGCAAGCCCGGCCGCCGGCGCACCAGCTCGCCCAATACCGGATCCGGTTCCAGGTGAGCGGCCACGGCGGCGGGATCGGCGTCGAGGTCGAGCAGCCGGCGACAGCGCTCCACCGCGGCGTCGCGGTCGCCGGGGTCGTCCAGCCAGAGGCGGCAGAGCACCCCGTCGGGCGACTCCGGCGTCAGCTCCACCACCGCGCCGCCGCCTGGCAGATCGATCGAGCGCCGGTAGGTCAGTCCCTCGACGCTCTCCACTCCCGGGATGGCGCGCGCGGCGAGGAAGCCGATCAGCGCCTCGCCGTCGAACGGCGCCCGGCACGCCAAGCGGAGTTCGAGGGCGCCCACGGGACGATCCTCCCAGCCCGGCGTAGGGTTTGACGCGTTGCAGCAAGCCGAGACTCTCTACGACACCGTGAAGTCGCCCTTGGGGCCGCTGCTGCTGATGGGCGACGGCGACGCGCTGACGGGACTGCGCATGGAGAGCGCGCCGCCGCTCGGGTGGTTGCGCGACCGCGCCGCATTCGCCGAGGTGGCGGCGCAGCTCGACGCCTACTTCGGGGGCGAGCGGACCGATTTCGACGTCGCGCTCGCCCCGCGCGGCACCGAGTTCCAGCGCCGGGTCTGGGCGGCGCTTCTGGAGATCCCCTACGGCGAGACGCGCACCTACGGCGAGCTCGCCGCCGCCCTGGGAAAGCCGAACGCCTGCCGCGCCGTCGGCGCCGCGAACGGCCGCAACCCCATCGGGGTGATCATCCCCTGCCACCGAGTAATCGGCTCGACGGGCGGCCTCACGGGCTACGGCGGCGGGCTCGACAGAAAGCGCGCCCTGCTCGAGCTCGAGGCCGGGTCAGTCGCGGCGGCGATAGACCGAGACGCTCACCGAGCCGGTCACGCACACGGGCTCGGCTAGCGCGGCGACGGCCTCCTCGAGCGCCCCCGCGTCGGTGTGCAGCGCGCTCGGCCCCATGCCGACCAGGTCGCGTACGCCGGCGTGGTCGAGCTCCATCGTCCAGTCGAGCCCGTGCTGGGCAAGCCGGTCGAAGTACGGGTCGAGCTGCGCCGCGAGGCGCTGGGGCTTGCGCTCGTCCACGCTCAACAGCCCGAGCGCGGGGACCAGCTCGCGGAGGTGAGCCCGCGTGGGCGACGCCAGCACCAATGCGCCGCGCGACCGCAGCACGCGCGCGAGCTCCGGCCCGTTGCGGGGCGCGAACACGCTGAGCGCCAGCGCGGCAACGCCATCGCGCAGCGGCAGCGGACGCCAGGCGTCGCAGGCCACCGCGGCAATGCGCGGATGGGCTCGGGCGGCCCGGCGCAGCGCGTGCTTGGAGAGGTCCAGCGCCAGCCCGGTTCGATCCCCCACCCGCTCCAGGACCCGCGCCAGGTACCAGCCCGTGCCCGCGCCGAGGTCGACCACGCAGCCGCCCGCATCGGCGGCGACGGCGCGTTCGCACTCGCTCTGCACCTCCTCGGCCAGCGGATCGAAGTGTCCGGCGCCGAGAAATGCCGAACGAGCGCTGACCATCGCCGCCGTATCCGCGCTGCCGAGCTCGGCGTCTCCCGGCAGAAGGCTGAGGTAGCCCTGGCGGGCGACGTCGAAGGAGTGACCTGCCTCGCAGCGCACGGTTGCGTTGTCGCATGCGAGCGCCCCGTCGCAGTGGGGGCAGCGCAGGAGGTCGAGGGCGCTGCTGAGCACGAGCGCAGCGTGCCAGGATCTGAGTCATGGGCAAGCGCAGCCGCCGGCGAGTGAAGGGCGGCGACTCGGTCGCGCCGGCCGCGGCCACCACCGACTACCGCGACGACGAGGGCAACGTGCTCACGCTGCGCGACGAGCTCAGCCCGGGCACGCTGCGAGTTCTGCGCGACCTGGACGCAAAGCCCGCGGCGTCGGCGGAGGACCGCTGGCAGCGGCGCGTGGAGTTCCTGTTCGAGCGACTGGCCGTGCGCTGGGAGATCGCCGGTCTTCCGCTGGAGGGACAGAAGCAGCTGCTCGGCCGCTACCGCATGGCCGGTTCCGGCGAACGGCAGCAGGTGAGGGAGGCGCTGGCCGAGCACCTAGCCAAGCACCACCCGGACGTCGAGCTCTGAGCGCTCGGCGCCTCGAGCACATCCATTGTCGAGCTAGCGGTCCCTGGGACCGGTTACTCGACACTGAACGCACGAGATCAGTCCTCCGAGGCCCCCAGCACCGGCTCGGGCCGGGCCTTGGTTGCCGCTGTTTGCGCCTCGAGCAGCGCCGAGCCCACGAGCGACGCGACGTGATCGACCGCATCGTCAAGAGCCAGAATCGCCGCCTTCGCCGGCAGCCGGGCGGGCGGCTGGGGCTTCGGCTGTGGCAGGCGCGCGCGGCGGCGCCCCGACGGCGCGTCGGGCACCTTCACATTCGGATCTTCGGGCGCGGGTATGCCCCCCAGGTTCCCGCCCAGCAGGCAGCCCTCCACCGCCTCCGCCAGCAGGCTTGCTCGCAGGGCATAGCCTGGTGCCGTCGCGTGGATGCGATCACGCCCGAGCACGCCGGGTGTGGACAACGCGGCCGAGCGCCAGTCCGCCACCTGGGCGTTCCCCGTCCCCGCGAACTGCTCCACCACGCGGTTGAGATCGGCGGTCGAGGAGCCGCGCAGGTTGGGGCGCGCGATCGTGGCCACCACCATGCAGCGCTGCCCGGCCAACTGCCGAGCGGCGGCCAGGTTCGATGCGAATGCACTCGCGCTGAAGTCGTTGGTCCCGAGCGGGAAGACCACGACCTCGTGCTCCGGCCCGAGCTTCGAGGCGAGCACCCGCAGGCCCTCGCTGCTCGACCTGCTGCGCTTGGCGTCGAGCTCGAGCGGCACGCCCGCGAGGGCTCCGCGCAAGTAGGGGCCAGAGCCGACCTCGAGGCTGTCGCCGACCACGAGCGCGGACCCGCCGGTTCCCTGCGCGGCGACCGGCGCGACCGGGAGGACCGCCGCTACAGCAAGAATCCCCGCCGTGAGCTTCCCGACGATCGAATTTGCGGCCTTCTTTGTGGTCGTCTTCGTCATCTCATGGGCGCTGATGCCCCACCCGCGGGCCTGGCGCCCGTTCATTCTCGTCGCTTCGTATTTCTTCTACGGGTGGGTGGATTCGCGCTGGGTTCTGCTGCTGATCGCCTCCAGCGTCATCAACACGGTCGCGGCGCGGGTTATCGCCACCACTCCCTCGCCGCGGACACGCAAGCGCGCCGTGGTCGCGGCGATCTGCTTCGACCTGGGTTTGTTGTGCGTTTTCAAGTACCTCGGCTTCTTTGTCTCGGAAGTTGACGGCGCGCTCAACTCGGTCGGGCTCGGATCGCCGCTGCCGCTCGTGCAGATCGTGCTGCCGATCGGGATCTCGTTCTTCACCTTCCAGGCGATCTCCTACGTGGTCGACGTCTATCGCGGCGAGACGAAGGCGGCCTCGCTGGGCGACGTGGCGATCCTGCAGGCCTTCTTCCCCCACCTGATAGCCGGCCCGATCGTGCGCGCGAACGAGCTGCTGCCTCAGCTGCGCACGCCGCGCAATCCGCGCGAGGTGCTCGCCGGGCCGGGTCTCTTCCTGATCGCCGGCGGGCTGGTCAAGAAGACGGTCGTGGCCGACGAGTTGGCGCGCAACATCGTCGACCCGGTCTTCAACGACCCCTCGGCGCACTCCGGGCTCGAGGTGCTGTTCGCCATCTACGGGTTTGCCGCGCAGATCTACTGCGACTTCTCGGGCTACACCGACATGGCGATCGGCACGGCGCTGCTGCTCGGCTTCCAGCTCCCGCAGAACTTCAACGGCCCCTACATGGCGCTCAGCCTCCAGGACTTTTGGCGGCGCTGGCATATGACCCTGTCGCGCTGGCTGCGCGACTACCTCTACATCCCGCTGGGCGGCAATCGCCACGGCGAGCGCCGCACCTACCGCAACCTGATGCTGACCATGTTGATCGGCGGGCTCTGGCACGGCGCCGCCTGGACCTTCGTGATCTGGGGCGGCATCCACGGCACGGCGCTCTCGCTCGAACGCTGGGTGCGCGGGCGCTGGAGCGAGTTCCGCCTACCCATCTGGCTCGCATGGCTGATCACCTTTAACGTGGTCTGCCTGGCGTGGGTCTTCTTCCGGTCGCCCGACCTCAGCACGGCGTTCGCGATGCTCGGCGGCCTGTTCTCGGGCGGCCCTTCCCCGCTCGTCACACTTCCTGTGGTGTTCCTGACCGCCGTCGCGATTGGCCTGCAGGCGGTGCCGGGCCGCTTCTGGGAGCAGGCCGAGGGCTGGCTCGTGACGCGACCCGTCGCCGCTCAGGGCGTGGCGCTCGGCCTCCTGATCGTCGTAGCGGATGCGGCCGTCGGCCAGGAAGGGGTCGCTCCCTTCATCTACTTCCAGTTCTGAGCCATGGACCGCCCACCCCGCAGAGACCTCACCTTGCCCGCCGGCAGCGTGCTCGCCGTGATCACGATCGCGCTGTTCGTGGCCGCGCTGTTCAACTCCGAAGCGATCGTGCGCGCGGGCCAGAGCATGCAGAACGGCACCACGCGGGACGTCGTCCTGTCGGTCGGGCGCCCGCTCGACGACGTGGCAGGCGCAGTCGGGCTGCACCTCCCGCGGGAGGGATTCGACAAGGCCTTCGGACAGGAGCCCAAGACGGCGGAGGGCACCGAGCTGGAGGAGGGCTCAACCGCCATCCTGCGGCCGAACCGGCACAAGGCCCGCCGGCAGTCGTTCGTCCAGCCCACGCCGGCGGATCCGGTGGAGGTGCTCGTGACCGGCGACTCGCAGGCCGAGTTCATCGGCCAGCTCCTGACCGACCTGCTGCCCCAGGACCTGTATGACGTCGAGGTCGTCGCGCGCAACGCGACCGGACTGACCAACCCCGAGTTCTTCAACTGGGAGATCAACGCCCAGCAGGAGATCGACGCTCGCCAGCCGGACGCCGTGGTGCTGGTCATGGGCGGAAACGACGGCTTCAACGTCGTCGCTCCGGACGGGCAGCTCTACGGTCCCCAGGACCCGCAGTGGCAGACCGAGTACGCGCGCCGGGCCGCGGTTGTGATGCGCGAGCTGAGCTCCGACGGAGAGCGCCCGGTCTACTGGGTGCCCCCGCCCACCGCCCGCGACCCAGAGTTCAACGTGATCTACGAGACCCAGAATCGCGCCATCGAGCAGGCCGCGGCGGCAGTGCCGGGCGCGCGCTACGTCGACATCTACAGCACGATCAACAAGGGCCGCTACAGCGACGAGCTGAAGATCGACGGCAGGCGCGTGCTGGCGCGCCAGGCCGACGGAGTCCACTTCAGCCGCGAGGGCGCGGTCGTGCCGGCACGGCTGGTCATCGAGGCGATGGCAAGGGACTACCCGGCGCTGCGCGAGGACGCCGATGCGAAGCCTTAGCGCGCTCTTGGTTCTCGCGGCGCTCTTGGCCGCGCCGGCAGGCGCAAACGCGCTCAGCCGCCGCCTGCTGGTCAACGGCGACTCGCTTGCCGTTGGCACCCAGCCCTACCTTCCGCGCGAGCTGGCACGGTGGCAGGTCACTCAGTCGACCTCGATCAGCCGCCACGCCTTCGAGGGCCCGGACGTGATGCGCGCCTACGGCCGCTCGCTGCCGCGTGTGATCCACGTGAGCCTCGGGACCAACGACGATCCGCGTTCGCCTGGAGCATTTCGCTCCGCCATCCGCGAGGTGATGGCCGTCGCAGGCCCGCGCCGCTGCGTCGTCTGGGCGAACATCGTGCGGCCGCCGGTGGCCGGCGCGAGCTACGCGGGCTACAACCGGGTGCTCGCGCGCGAGTCGCGCCCGCGCGAGAATCTGCGCGTGGTCAACTGGGCGCGCCTGGTCCGGCAGAACCCGCACTGGCTCGCCGGCGACGGCGTGCACGTATCCGCCGAGGGATACCAGGCGCGCGCAAGGGCGGTCGCGCGCTCGGTGCGCCGCTGCAGATGACGGCGAGGCTCTAGTTCAGCGACGGGTCCGCCGGCATGGTCGCAAGCAGCCGGTAGCTCCCACCCTTGCGCGCCAGGGCGGCGGCCCAGATGTCTCCGTCGCTGAACGGGTCGCCGGGCTCGGGTTCCATCACCACCCAGGCCTCCTGCTCGAGCTCGGCGTCGAGCTGACCCGCGGCCCAGCCCGCATAGCCCGCGTACACGCGGATCCGCCGCACGGACGCGTTCTGCGCGTCGGGGTCGAGCGTGCCCACGGCGCCGACCACGTGGGTGCCAGCCTCGGCGATGTCGTCGAACTCGCCGATCGCCACGACGGACTCGGGCGAGACGGGCCCGCCGATCCGCACGAGCTCGCCGTCGGGGGCGAGCTCTGCGAGCTGCGGAACCGCGTCGGCCACCGTCGTCTCAGACGCGTGGTTGAGAACCACGCCGATCGCGCCTTCCGGTGTGTGCTCGATCACCAGCACCACCGTGCGGCGAAAGTAATCGTGCAACGACGGCGCCGCGATCAGCAATTGCCCCCGAAGGCTCTCAGCCATGGGTACATTCTCCCCATGAATGCCAAGCTGGACACCGGCAGGGTGTTCGAGCGCATCTTCGCGGTCTACGGCGCCCAGTTCACGCTGTTGATCCCCGCTGCACTCGTGCTCTTCATTCCGGTCGCGCTGATCAACGGGCTCGTGCTTTCGGGCGACGTTGGGGTGCTCGGGCTGCTGCTCACATTCGTCGTCGCCACGGTCGCGACCTACTGGTACCAGGGCATGGTCGTCGAGGCCACGCGCGACATCCTGGACGGGCGCCGCGATCACACCGTCGGCTCCCTGTTCGGTTCCGCGGCGCCGTTCATCGCGCCGTTGTTCCTGGTTGGACTCCTTGCGGCGATCGCGATCGCTATCGGGTTCGTGTTGCTCATCGTGCCGGGCCTCATCCTGCTCACGATCTGGGCGGTCATCGTTCCCGCGATCGTGATCGACCGCGTCGGCGTGTTCGACTCGTTCGGCCGCAGCCGCGAGCTGGTCCGCGGCAGCGGCTGGCAGGTGTTCGGGGTGATCGTCGTGCTGTTCCTGCTCAACCTCGTGCTCTCGGGCGTCGTCGGTGCGATCGCGGGTGGCCTGAGCGACGACTCGTTCGCCGGGTACGCCATCAGCGACCTGGTCGTTCGCGTGCTGATCGTCCCCCTGAGCGGCGTCGCCGCGACGGTCATGTACGTGGAGTTGCGCCGCGTGAAGGGCGATCCGCTGCCCGAGGACGCCGCCGGCTCCGCGCCCGCCCCGGTGCCACCCCAGGAGCCGCCCGCCACATGAGGGTCCTGTCGGTGGTGCATCACCTCGACGCCGCCGCGGGGGTGTTCGAGGAGCCGGCGCTGGCGGGCGGGCACGAGCTGGTGGCGTGGCTGCCGCACGAGTCCCCGCCGCCCGCGCTCGACGGCTTCGATGCCGCGATCGTCTTTGGCGGCGAGGCACAGGTCGACGAGGAGGACGCCTATCCCTGGCTGCGCCCGGAGAAGGACCTGGTGGCGGAGCTACTCCAGCGCGAAGTCCCGCTGCTCGGCGTGTGCCTGGGCTCGCAGCTCGTCGCGGACGTCGCGGGCGCGGTGGTCCGGCGCGCCGCGGCGCCAGAGATCGGCTGGCACGAGATCGAGCTGACCCCGGAGGGCGCGAACGACCCGGTCCTCGGCTTCCTGCCCGCGCGCTTCGAGAGCTTCGGCTGGCACTACTACGAGTGGCTGCTGCCGCCCGGCGCGGTGGAACTGGCCCGCAGCGCCGCGTGTTTGCAGGCCTTCCGCCTCGACGGCCGCTCTGTATGGGGCATTCAATTTCACCCCGAGGTCACGCTCTCAGACCTCGAGTCCTGGGTCGACCACTGGGAGGTCGACCTCATCGCGGACGGGCTCGATCCAGAAGCGATCCGCGCCGACAGCGCCGCCAAGATCGAGGCCTGGAACGGCGTTGGCCGGGGGATCTCGGAGCGCTTCCTGGGAGTTGCCGCCGGCGCCCTGGCGCGCTAGTCGATCGGCGTCAGGTAGGCGCCCGCCAAGCCGCCGTCCACCAGGAAGGTGGAGGCATTGACGTAGGTCGACTCGTCGCTGGCCAGGAACGCCACGGCCTGCGCCAGCTCGCGGACCTCGGCAAAGCGTCCCGGGGGCAGGTGCACGAGGCGCCGCTGCGCCTTCTCGGGATCGTTTGCGTAGAGCTCCCGGAGCAGCGGGGTGTTGACCGGCCCCGGACACAGCGCGTTCACGCGAATTCCCTTGCGTGCGAACTCGACTCCAAGCTCACGCGACATCGCGAGCACGCCACCCTTGGACGCGGTGTAGGAGACCTGCGACACGGCCGCCCCCATCACCGCCACGAACGAGGCGGTGTTGATGATCGAGCCGCCGCCATTGTCGAGGAGGTGTGGGATCCCGTACTTGCAGCACAGGAATACCGACTTCAGATTGACGTTCTGGACCCTGTCCCAAGCCTCGACCGAGGTGTCGAGAATCGACGCGTCGTCGTCGGGCGAGATGCCGGCGTTGTTGAAGAGCACGTCGATCTTGCCGAACTCCTGACGGGCCGTTGCGTACATGCCCTCCACCTGCGCGGGGTCTGTGACATCCGCCTGGATCGAGATGTCGCCGACCGCCCCGTCGCTCAGGTCGACGCCCACGACCTTCGCGCCCTCGTCGGAGAACAGCCGCGCCGTCTCGGCGCCGATGCCGCTCGCGGTCCCGGTGATCACGCAGACCTTTCCGTCAAGCCGGCCGGCCATTCAGCCCTCCTCCGTCGAGTAGTAGATGTTCTTGAGCTCTGTGTAGTGCTCGAGCGCATGGGGGCCGAGCTCACGGCCGGTGCCCGATTGCTTGAAGCCCCCAAAGGGCGTCGACACCCGCACGGAGGTGTTCGAGTTGATCGAGATCACGCCGGTGTCGATCGCGCGCGCGACGCGCAACGCCTTCGCGCCATCGCGGGTCCAGATCGAGCCCGAAAGGCCGTAGATCGTGTCGTTCGCGAGCCGGATCGCCTCGGCCTCGTCGCGGAACGGGATGACGCACGCGACAGGCCCGAAGATCTCCTCGCGCGCCGCGCGGTCGTCGTTCGACGTCGGGCACAGCACCGTCGGCGGGTACCAGTAGCCCTTGCCCTCCGGCGCGGTGCCGCGGATCGCCACCGGCGAGTCGCCATCGACATATGAGGAGACGGTCTCGCGCTGGCCCTCGGAGATCAGCGGGCCCATCTCGGTCGAGTCGTCGAGCGGGTCGCCGACGTTGATCGCCTCGACGGCCTCCTCGAGGGCGGACATGAAGCGGTCGAGCGCAGACCGCTCGACGAGGATGCGCGAGCGAGCGCAGCAGTCCTGCCCGGCGTTGCCGAACACAGCGGCGGGCGCCGCGGCCGCGGCCTTCTCGAGATCGGCGTCCGCGAACACGACGTTGGCCGACTTCCCGCCCAGCTCGAGCGTCACGCGCTTGATCGTCTGAGCCGCGCGCGCCGCGATCCGGCGACCCACCTCGGTCGATCCCGTGAAGGCGACCTTGGCCACGTCGGGGTGATCGACGATGCGCTCGCCCACCACGCGGCCACTCCCGACGACGACGTTGAAGACCCCCTTGGGGATCCCGGCCTCCACGACGATCTTCTCGAGCTCGACGGCGGTGAGCGGCGTCAGCTCGGCCGGCTTGAGCACGATCGTGTTGCCGGCGGCAAGCGCCGGCCCGACCTTCCAGGACGCAATCGCCAGTGGAAAGTTCCATGGTGTGATCAGGCCGACCACGCCGAGTGGTTCGCGGAACGTGAAGTCGAGCCCTCCGGCGACCGGAATCGTGTCGCCGAGCAGGCGCTCGGGCGCGCCCGCGTAGTAGTTGAAGACATCGGCAACCAGGCCGACCTCGCCGCGGGCGTCTGAGATCGGCTTTCCCACGTTGCGCGCCTCGAGGCGAGCGAGGTCATCCGCGTGCTCGCGAATCCTGCTCGACACCGCGCGCATCAGCTCCGCGCGCTCGGCGGGGGAGACGCGCTTCCACGCCGGGAAGGCCTCCCGCGCTCGCGCGACTGCCTCGTCGGCATCGTCGACGCCGGCCTGCGGGAGCTCTGCCATGACTTCCTCGGTCGCCGGCTCAACGACCCTGACCATCGTCTCAGTGCTCACCGATACGGCCGCCCTTCCCTGGAATACCGCAGCGGACAAGAATGGACTGCGCGCGAAACCTTTACCACCGCTGCGATCTCAAAGTCAAGCTCGGATCCGCTCGGGCTCCTGGTATAAGGACCCCCTGCAATCCGAGCCGCTCATCGGGATCTGTGCCGTCAGGGAGCGGGCCCGCTGGGCCTTCTGGGACCAGACCGCCCACCTGGTCGCCGACACCTACGTGGCCGCGGTGCAGGCAACCGGCGCGTTCGCCGTGCTGCTGCCTGTGGACACGCGCGCGCCCGAGCGGCTGCTCGACCCGATCGACGGACTGATGCTGATCGGCGGGGCCGACATCGATCCCGGCGTCTACGGCCAGGCGCCCACCGACGCCACCGAAGCCACCTACCGCGAGCGCGATGACTTCGAGATCGCGCTCGCCCGGGGTGCGCTTGAGCGGCGGATGCCGTTGCTCGCCATCTGCCGGGGGATGCAGATCCTGAACGTGGCACTGGGCGGCACGCTCAGCCAGAGCCTCGTGAGCGAGGACGGCACGAATCCCCACCGGCGCGTGATCGGTACGTTCGCGGGCACCGAGCACAACATCGATCTGGATGCCGGCTCGCTCGCGGCGCAGGCGACCGGCGAGCAGATCCACGAGGCACGCTGCCACCACCATCAGGTGATCGACCGGCTCGGCGAGGGCCTGGTGATCACCGGCCGTGCGCGCGACGGGGTGCCCGAGGCGATCGAGCTGGAGGACTCTGGCGGCTGGGTCCTGGGCGTGCAGTGGCACCCGGAGGCGGGCGACAAGCTCCAGCTGTTCCAGGTGTTCGCGGACGCCGCGCGCGCGGCCCGCGGCGCACCGGTTCGCTAGCTGGCCGAGGTCGGGGCGGCGGCGGCGCGGTGCTCGCGCGCCGCGGCCACGAGCGACCCGATTACGCGACTGCGCTCGTCCTCCTCCGGGTGCCACAACACGCCGAGCGCGTAGGACCTGGCGGGCAGCTCGATCGCCTCCGGCAGGTCGTCCTCCACCGCCCGGCCGCTGACCACCACGTCCTCCCCGAGCTCCGCGACCCCCTGGTGGTGATGGGATTTGACCGCCGTCCGATCGCCGCCCACCGCCCGCGCGGCGAGCGTCCCTTCGGTGAGCCGCACGGCGTGGTCGCCGAAGGCCCCGCGCGTGTGGCAATGACGATTGCTGCCGAGCTCGTCCGGCAGGTGCTGGATCAGCGTCCCCCCGCAGGCCACGTTCAGGAGCTCCATGCCGCGGCAGATGCCGAGGACCGGCATGTCGCGCTCGAGCGCCCCGTGGGTCAGGGCGAGCTCGAAGCGGTCGCGCTCGGGCCGGGTGTTACCGGTCTCCGGGTGTACCCGCGCGCCGTAGGCGGTGGGATCGATGTCGGCGCCGCCGGCCAGCATGAGGCCATCGATCAGGTCGAGGAGCTCGCCGGGGTTCTCCGCGGCGGCGTCGTCCGGCGGTAGCAGCAGCGCCATCGCGCCCGCGGCCTGAACGGCGTGCGAGTAGGAGCGCGGCGACACGTTGCTGAGCAGCGTCCACGCGCCCCAGCTGACGTCCTCCATGGCCGCGCAGATGCCAATGACCGGCCGGCTCACCAAGCCTCAGAGGCGTTCAAAGCCGCGGAACTTCTCCCAGTCGGTGACGGCGGCCTCGTAGGCCTCGAGCTCGATGCGCGCGCGGTTCAGGTAGTGGTCGACCACGTCTTGCCCAAACGCCTCTCGAGCCGCGGCCGAATCCGCGAACAGGTCGCGTGCGGCGTACATCGTGTGCGGCACGTGCGGCTTGTCGGACTCGTAGGCGTTGCCCTCGAAGGGCGCCTCGAGCTGGAGCTCGTTGTCGATCCCGTGCAGTCCGGCGGCGATCATCGCGGCGAGCGCGAGATACGGGTTGACGTCGGCGCCCGGCAGCCGATTCTCCATGCGCAGCCCCTGGCCGTGGCCGACGACGCGCATCGAGCAGGTCCGGTTGTCCTTGCCCCAGGCCACCGCAGTCGGTGCAAAGGAGCCGGGCACGAAGCGCTTGTAGGAGTTGATGTTCGGAGCAAAGAAGAGCGTCAGCTCCTCCAGGCAGGCGAGCTGTCCCGCGATGAAGCGGTGAAACAGGGTCTCGTCGCCCGCGAACAGGTTGCCGCCGTCCTCGTCCTGGAGCGAGCAATGGATATGGCAGGAGTTGCCCTCACGCTCGTCGAGCTTGGCAATGAAGGTGATCGCCATGCCCGCCTGGTGGGCGATCTCCTTGGCGCCGGTCTTGTAGATGACGTGGTCGTCGGCCGTCGCAAGCGCCTCGTCGTAGTGGAAGTTGATCTCGTGCTGGCCGAAGTTGCACTCGCCCTTTGAGTTCTCGACGCGCATGTTCGCGCCCGCCATGGAGTTGCGGATGCGGCGGATCAAGGGCTCGATCCGGGCCGTGCCGATCATCGAGTAGTCGACGTTGTAGAGGTTGGCCGGCTCCAGGTCGCGGTAGCCCTTCTTCCACGCCTCCTCGTAGGTATCGCGGAAGACGATGAACTCGAGCTCCGTGCCCGCGGTCGCCTTCCAGCCGCGCTCGGCGAGCCGCGCCAGCTGGCGGCGCAGGATCTGCCGCGGCGAGGCCACCACGTCCGAGCCGTCCTCCCAGGCGAGGTCGGCCATGAGCAGCACCGTTCCCTCGTGCCAGGGGATGGGGCGCAGCGTGTCGAAGTCCGGGGCCATCACGAAATCGCCGTAGCCGCGCTCCCAGCTCGACATCTCATAGCCGTCGACGGTGTTCATGTCGACGTCCACCGCGAGCAGGTAGTTGCAGCCCTCGGCGCTGTGATCGGCGACCGTCTCCAGGAAATGGTCAGCGGTCAGACGCTTTCCCTGCAGCCGGCCCTCCATGTCGGCGATCGTGAGAAGCACGGTGTCAACCGTGCCGTCCTTCACTTGCTTGCGCAGCTCGTCGAGTGTCATATCCCTCGCATAAGGTTCAGGCGGCAGACCTTGGGGCGGCCAGCCTAACCGATAGGAATCGCTGCTTGCTACTGCTCGGCATCGACGAGGGAACCACCGGCGTGAAGGCCGCGCTCTTCGACGAGGAGCTGCGCCCCGTGCGCGAGGCGCGCCGCGACAAGGTGAGCCGCCATCCGCAGGCGGGCTGGGTGGAGCAGGACGGCGAGGAGGTCCTCGCGGCCGTGGTCGAGGCCGTCGCCGAGCTGCTCGAGGACGCGCCGGGCGAGGTGGTGGCGTGCGGGCTCGACCACCAGGGTGAGTCGGTGCTCGCCTGGGATGCCGAGAGCGGAAGAACGCTCTCGCCGATTGTGGTCTGGCAGGACAAGCGCTCGCAGGAGGTGCTCTCGAGGCTGGGCGCGGCGGAGGACGAGATCCGCGATCTGAGCGGCCTGCCGTTCGACCCCTACTTCTCCGCTGCGAAGCTCACCTGGCTGCTCGAGAACGACGACGGCGTGGCGCGGGCGCGTGAGGGCGGCACGTTGCGCATGGGCACGGTCGACTCGTTCCTGTGCGACCGGCTCGGCGCGGGCTTCGCCACCGACAACTCGACCGCGTCGCGGACGCAGCTCCACCGGCTCGGCACGCCCGGCTTCGACGACCGCCTGTGCGAGCTGT
>JBEVKF010000147.1:0-15682 GCA_040509755.1 Thermoleophilaceae bacterium
GTGCTGGCGCTGCTCCAGGACGGCGTGTTCGTCGGCGCGGCGGTGCTGTTCGCCTCCTTCACGCGAACGCCGCTGGCCTGGCACTTCGGCGTGCGCTCCACCCCGTTCTGGGCCACGGTCGGCTGGACGCTGCTGGCGTTTGCGCTCATGCTCGGCATCGAGGTCGCCCTGATCGAGCTGCTGGGCGTCGACGACACGGAGATCGATGAGCTCGGCAAGCTCAGCGGGCTGGCCGGGATCGCCGTCGCCATCGTGGTCGTCCTGCTGGCCCCGGTGGCCGAGGAGATCTTCTTCCGCGCGTTCTTCTACCGCGCACTTCGCACACGGATGCGGATCTGGTCGGCGTCGCTGCTCACCGGTTGCGTGTTCGCGTCGGTGCACCTTCAGTACTACGCCGAGCCGGTGCTGCTGCTGATCATCGCCGCGTTCGGGGTCGTCCAGTGCCTGCTCTACGAGCGCACGGGCTCGCTGTTCGCGGTCATCGCCACGCACGCCGCGTTCAACGCGGTCGCCTCGATCGCGATTGCGCCGGTACCCGCCGTCGTGATCGGTCTGCTGATGCTGCTCGCCTGCGTTCTGGTCTCGCGCCGCGCAGGCCCCGCGCCCACCCCGATGCCCGCATGAGCGCCCGCCGCCCGGGGGCGCTCGCGCTCGTCCTGCATTCGCACATGCCCTACGTCGAAGGCTTTGACACCTGGCCCTTCGGCGAGGAATGGCTCTGGGAGGCCGTGGCCAGCGTGTACCTGCCGCTGCTCGACCTGCTCGACGGCGCGCCGGTGACCATCGGGCTCACTCCCGTGCTGTGCGACCAGCTCGAGGCGATGCGCGGCGACGCGGGCGAGCGCTACCTCGCCTTCCTGCGCGACATCCGCGCCGTGATCCACGCGGACGACGGCGCGGAGCTCGAACGCGGCGGCGAGCCGGCGCTGGCCGCCGAGGTGCGCCGCGCCGCGGCCGACTATGTATTCGCCGAGCAGGCGTTCGAGCGGCGCGGGCGCGATCTCGTCGGCGCCTTCGCTTCGCTCGAGGGCGTCGAGCTGTGGACCTCCGCCGCCACCCATGCACTCCTGCCGCTGCTCGCCACCGACGCCGGGCGGCGGCTTCAGCTCGCGACCGGGACCGCCTCGCACCTGCGGCGCTTCGGCGCCTGGGAGGGCGGCTTCTGGCTGCCGGAGTGCGCGTTCGAGCCGGGGCTCGAGCGCGACCTCGCCGATCACGGGGTACGCGCCTTCTGCGTGGACCAGACCCGGATCGCCGGCTTCGATCACCTGCGTCCCGGGGCCACCGGGGCCGGACCGGTGGCGGTGCCGGTCGACTGGGAGACGGTCGAGCTGGTCTGGAACAGCCGCTACGGATATCCCGTGGGCGCCGCCTACCGCGACTACCACCGCCGCACCGCCCACGACCTGCGGCCCTGGAACAACTCCGGCGGCCCGTACGACCGCGAGGCGGCGGTTGCGCAGGCGCGCGAGGACGCAAGCGACTTCGTCGAGCGGGTGAGCGCCCGCGTCGCGGGCGGCGGCCTCGTCTGCTGCGCGGTCGACACCGAGCTGCTCGGCCACTGGTGGTACGAGGGGCCGGCCTGGCTCGCTGCCGTGCTCGAGGCGGCGCCGCGGGCCGGCCTGCGCCTGGTGACGGTGAGCGAGGGATTGAGTCTCGTCGAGCCGGCGGCCGCGGCGCTCGCGCCGTCGAGCTGGGGGGCCGGGAAGGACCTGTCCACCTGGGACTCGCCCGCCGTCGCCGAGCTTGCCTTCGCCGCGCGCCGGGCCGAGCTGCGGACGGTTGCCAGGGCGTCGGGGCACGCCCGGCCGCGCGCCGCGCTCGAGCGAGCTGCCCGGGAGCTGCTCGCGATCCAGTCGAGCGACTGGGCCTTCATGGTGACCGGCGACCTCGCGAGCGACTACTCTCATCAGCGCCTGAAGGCCCATTTGGCCGCCCTCGAAGCAGCCCTCGCCGCCCTGGCAGACTCCGCGCCCGCTCCAGATCCCAACCTGCGCCACCTCGCGCCCGACCTCGACCTGGCCTCGCTGACAACCTCCTGAGCATGCGCGCAGTGATCCTCTCGTGGGAGTACCCGCCGCTCATCGAGGGCGGTCTCGCGCGCCACGTCCGAAAGCTCGCCGAGAGCCTCGCTGCCCAGGGCATCGACGTCCAGGTGATCGCGCGCGGCCGCGAGGAGGACCCGGTCGAGGAGGAGTCGGGGGGCGTGCTCATCAACCGCGTCCGCGAGCCTCAGCGACCGCGCGACCTGGGCGAGTTCGTGGCCTGGATCGAGCGTATGAACTCGGACATGCTGGCCGTCGGAGTCGAGCTGGGCGACCGCTTCGACTTCGACGTCGTACACGGTCACGACTGGCTCGTGGCGAGCGCCGGCGACCACCTGGCCAAGCGCTTCCGCGCCCCCTTCGTTGTGACCATCCACGCCACCGAGTACGGGCGCCACCAGGGCTGGGTCGACAAGCACCCGCAGTCGTACATCCACGGCGTCGAGACGTGGATGGCCAACCGCGCCGAGCGCGTGATCACCTGCTCGGCCTATATGCGTGAGCACGTGTCCGACATCTACGGCCTGGACGAGGCGCGCGTGGCTGTGATCCCGAACGGCATCGACCCCTCGGAGCTCGTGCCGGTGGACGACCTCGAGACGCTGCGCGGGCGCTTCGCGAAGCCCACCCAGAAGCTCGTGCTGCTGGTCGGCCGGCTCGTTTACGAGAAGGGCTTCCAGCTGGCGCTCGAGGCACTGCCCGGGTTGATCGAGCGGGTCGGGAACGTGCGCTTCATCGTCGCCGGCTCGGGCACAGCCGAGCAGGAGCTGCGCGAGCAGGCTTCTGCGCTCGGCCTCGACGACCACGGCACCTTCCTCGGCTGGATCGGCGACGACGTTCTGCACTCGCTCTACCGCATTGCCGACCTCACCGTCGTGCCCTCGATCTACGAGCCCTTCGGCCTGGTCGCGCTCGAGGCGATGGCGTCCGGCTGCCCGTGCCTGGTGGCCGACACCGGCGGCCTGCGCGAGGTCGTGCCCAACGAGGACGTGGGCCTTCGCTTTCGCTCCCGCGACCCACGGTCGCTGGCCACGATGGCCGAGCGGCTGCTCACCGACGAGCAGCTCCGGGACCGCCTCGTGGCCGAGGCCAACGAGCACGTGCTGAGCTTCGACTGGGCCGACGTCGCCCGCCAGGTGGGAGACGTCTACGAGGAGCTCTTGCGCACGGTCACCCTGCGCAGCGGATAGCGCAGCACGATCGTCGAGATCCAGACCGCCTCCGCGAGGATCGGAGTCACGAAGGCAAGCGGCACCGAGATCAGAAAGAGCGCCGTGATGCTGAAGGCCAGCGGGCTGGCGGACACGGCGGTCGCGCCTCGGTGGTCCTCTTTCACGAGTCCCGCTCGCAGGGTATGGATGTGCATGTACCAGTTGACCAAGGAGGCGACCCCGAGGATCCCGCCGAAGACCGCGGCGGCGATCGGCTCATCGTCGTAGCGATCGAACAGGTTGGCCGAGAACGGAATCAGGCAGATCGCAGCGAGAAAGACCAGGTTGAGCGCCATCAGCGGGCCGTCGAACGCCCGCAGGCGCTCGAACATGGCGTGGTGGACGATCCAGAACCGTCCGACGAGCGCGAAGCTGAGGAAGTAGGCCCCGAAGCTGGGCAGCAGGTCCACCATCGCCTGGCCGAGGTCGGCACCGCCCACGTCAGGTACCTCGATGTTGAGCACGAGCAGCGTGATGGCCACCGCCATGACGCCGTCGGTGAAAGCGACGATGCGGCCGAGGTCGGTCCGGAGCTGCCTCTCCATAGCCGCCCACGCTACGTCGGTGTCCGGACGCTCCTGAGCCGGTTAGGTCTGCGCCGTGACAGCGGACGCCCCGGGCGCGGCGCACGTCGGCCCGGCGCTCGGCCGGCGCTCGCGCTGGACCTACGTCACCGCCGGGACAACGCCGCGTATCACCCGCCACCCGCCTGAGGACGCGGACGGTCGAGCAGTGCGCGGGCGGCCCGCCGGCCGCTCCGAATAGCGCCCTCCATGAGCGCTGCGAACTCGCCGCCCAGGTGCTCGCCGGCGAAGACGAGTGGACCGACCGGGGCTGCGAACAGCTCGGCTACCGGCAGCGGGGGGGAGGTCGAGTAGGCGGCGCCGACCCACGGGTCGTCCGACCAGGTGGACAGCAGGGCGCCAGGCGGGTCGAGGTCGAGCTCGGGGCGCAGGTCCTGCAGCGACGCGAGCCAGCGGTCGGGCCCGGATTCGACCTCGAGGCCCGCGAGGGCGCCGGGCGAGCCCGAGAAGCAGCTCACGACCGGCTGGACCTGGTCACGGTCGCCCGTGGCGGTCCAGCTCCAGTAGCGCTCGGGCACTGACATCACCGCCCCGGGCGGGGAGGGGCTTCGCAGCGGCACGAAGAGCTTCGCGGCGTGGCCGTAGCTGATCTCGGCGAGGGCCTGGGCGAGCTCGCCGGCGAGCGGCGGATCGAACTCGACGCGCCCGACGACGCTCGCGGGCACCGCCACCACGCAGACATCGGCCTCGAGCTCGCCGGCGCCGGCGGCCACTCGCACCCCCTCGGCTGTGTGAGCGACCTTCGTCACGGGGCTGGACAGGTGGACCGCTTCACCGAGCGCGGCGGCGAGCGCGAGCGCAAGCCGCCCGTTGCCGCCCGCGACGCTCGGCGAGGGGGCGTCGTCGACGTGCGCGAGGCCGGCCAGGTCGCGCGCCGCGACCACATCGGCCGAGTTCGCGCTCGAGATCTCGACCCGGGCGAGGAAGGCTTCGCGCACGCCGGGGGCGATGTCGAGAGCAGCCAGAAACCGCCGCGCGGGCAGCTCGGGCGAGGCCATCGGGAGCGCCGCGGCGACCACGTCCGCGGCCGCCTCGAGCTCGTCGGCGCTGGTGTCCGCGCCGCGCGGCTCGCGGCGGCCGTAGTGCATCCCCTTGTCCCAGAGGCCGAGGCGGAACTCGTCGACGAGCTCCCGCATCGCGGTGTTGCCGGGCAGCACGAACTCGGCCCCCATCTCGACGATCGCGCCGTTGTCGAGCTCCCGCGACCACACGCGGCCGCCGACGCGGTCACGTGCTTCGAGCACCACCACCTCCGCGCCCGCGCGCTGGAGCTCGTACGCCGCAGTCAGTCCCGCGAGGCCGGCGCCCACGACAGCCGCCCTCACGGAGCGGCCACCGCGTCCACGGCCACGGCGCCGCGCTCGTGCACGAACACCGGGTTCAGCTCGATCAGCGACAGGCCGCTCTCGACGAGCAGGTCGCCCACGCCGCTCGCGAGGCGCGCTGCCGCGGTCAGGTCGAGCGGCGTTCGCCCGCGCCCTCCCGTGAGCAGCGGCGCCCCGCGCAGGGATCGCAGCGCCCGCTCGACACGCTCGGGGCTCGCCGGGAGGGGCACGATCGCGGAGTCGTCGTAGATCTCCGTCCAGACTCCGCCTAGTGCGACGACGAGCGCGGGCACGACCGCGTCCCGTCGGGCGGCCACCAGCAGCTCGACGCCCGGCGCGGCCATGCGCTCGGCGAGCACGACCGCGCCCTCGATCCCGAGGGCGAGCAGGCGCCGGTGGGCGGCACGGACGTCGTCGACGCTATGGAGGTCGAGCGCCAGCGCCCCGAGCTCGCTCTTGTGCATCAGTGCCGGCGCCGACAGCTTGAGGGCGAGCGGAGCGCCGAGCTCCTCGAGCGCAAGAGCGACGTCGTCCTCGCCCGCGGCCAGGCGTCCCTCCACGACCGGCACGCCGGCGGCGCGCAGCAGCTCCTTGGTCTCGTGTTCGGGGAGGCTCGCTGCCGGTGCCCCGTTGACGGCGGGCCGGAGCGCGGCCACCCGCGCGATCTCGCGCAGGCGGGTCGCGTCACCGGCCGGCCGGCGCAGGCCCGCCGCGCAGGCCAGGCCTGTCCGCAGACCCGAGACCGCGGGGATCCCGGCCTCGATGAAGCGCGCGGCGGCCGCGTCGTCGAGCAGCTCGGGAAGGGTGGAGGCGACGATCACCGGCGCCGGGCTGCCGGCGGCTCCGGCGTGGATGCCCTCGCGCACCGCAGCCCAGGACTCCTCGGGCGCGCCGTCGATGCCGACGGGCTGGTCGTAGAGGACGAGCACCTGGTCGATCGCGGGGTCCGCGCCGACCGCCGCGATGATGTCGCGTAGCGTTTCGACCTGGCCCCAGATCAGCGCCGTGTAGTCGAGCGGGTTGCCGACCGTGGCGGCGGTCGGCAGCAGCTCGCGCAGCCGGATCGCGGTCTCCTCGCCGAGCGCGGGAAGCTCCATTCCCATCCGCTCACACTCGTCGGCGGCGAGCGCCGAGTCGCCGCCGGAGCAGGTGAGGATCGCCAGGCCGCCGGTCCCGGTGGGCCGGCCCCCCGGCACGGCCTGCGCCTTCGCGAGCTCGAGCAGCTCGTGGACGTCGCCGGCCCCGGGCGCCCCGGCCTCCTCGGCGAGCGCGCGAAAGACGCGGTGGTCCCCGGCGATCGCGCCCGTGTGGGCGGCAGCGGCGGTGGCGCCCGCGGCGGACGCGCCCACCTTGAGCACGGAGACGCCGACGCCACGCTCGGCGCAGCGGGCGAGTGCCTCGCAGAGCAGCGGGCCGTCGCCGTCGGCCTCGAGGTACAGGGCGATCGCTCCCACGCCCTCGTCCTCGGCCAGGGCGACGATCCACTCGGACATGTCGAGCGCGACCGCGTTGCCGCACGAGATCACGGTGTGCAGCCGCAGGCCGCGCCGCGTGGCGAGCGCGTTGACGGCCACGTTGCCGCTCTGCGAAATGAGCGACACGCGGCCGGGCTCGAGCGCCGGCAGGGCGTCTCCCCACAGAGCCGCCCGCTCGTGGAGGGCCACGATGCCGTTTCCGTTCGGCCCGCAGATCGGCAGGCCGTGACGCTTCGCCGACGCCGCGAGCTCGTCCTCCAGCGCCTTGCCGTCGGAGATCTCACCGAAGCCCGCGCCGTAGATCACCGCCCCGCCGCAGCCGAGCGCCCCGGCCTCCTCCACCACGGCGGGCACGCCGGACGCCGGGATCGCCACCACCACCGCGTCGGGCGGGGCGGGACAGTCCGACAGCGAGGAAAAGCAGCGGAAGCCGTGCGCCTGCGAGCGCCCCGGGTTGACTCCCCAGACCTCGCCCGGGTAGCCCAGCGCGCGGAGGTTCAGCAGGGTCTCGCCGGCGTACGAGCCGTCACGTTCGGTCGCTCCGACGACCGCGATCGTCGCGGGATGCAGTAGCCGGTTGAGGCCCACCTAGTGAAGCGTACGCTCGACCCCGCGGCGCTCGAGCGCGCGGGCGATGATCAGCCGCTGGATCTCGCTGGTGCCCTCCCAGATCCGGTCCACGCGCAGCTCGCGGAAGAAGCGCTCGGCCACGTTCGTGCGCATGTAGCCGCGCCCGCCGAAGATCTGCACGCAGCGGTCGGCGCAGCGACACGCGGCCTCGCTGACGAACAGCTTGGCCATCGACGCCTTGGCGTGCACGACTTTCGGGTCGGCCCCGGCGTCCGCAAGGCGCGCCACCTCGAGGGTGAGCAGACGTCCGGCGGCGGCGTCGGCGGTGGAGTCGGCCAGCGGGAACGACACGCCCTGGTAGTCCATGATCCGGCTCTCGCCCTGCACGCGCCCGAGCGCCCAGGCAGTCGTCTCCTCGATCAGCCGCCACATGGAGCCCACGCCCCGGGCGGCGATCCCCAGCCGCTCCTCGGTGAACCAGGCGCGCTGGAGGTCCTCGCCGCCGCCGAGGCCGCCGATGACCGCATCCTCGCCCACCTCGACGCCAGTGAAGCGCACCGCCGGATGCCCGTGCGGATAGGTGTGCATGAAGGGCGGGTTGTCCACGAGCTCGATCCCGTCGAGCGAGCGGTCGACCAGAAAGAGGGTGGGCAGTGTCTGGCCGTCCACGAGCACGTTGGCCATAACGATGTAGACCGCGGCCACGTCGCCGTAGGTGACGAACCACTTCTCGCCGTCGATCACCCAGCCGCCCTCGGTGCGCCGAGCCGTGGTCTGGATGCGCGACGGATCCGAGCCCGCCTCCTCCTCGGTGACCGCGTACGCATCGTGCAGCTCGCCGCGCAGCGCCGGCTTGAGCCAGCGCTCAATCTGCTCGGGCGTCCCGCTTGCGAGCACGTTGTAGGCGCCCGGCATGAACCAGGACAGCGCGTTGGTCGAGCGGCCGAGCTGCTCCTCCACGAGAAACCACTCGGTCTTGCTCCAGCCCTGACCGCCGTGCTCGGGCGAGTGGAGCCCGCCCGACAGGCGCGCCTCGACCGCCTCGCGCTTGATGCGCTGCTTGAGCTCGTGGCCCACGTTGCCGCCGCTGCGCTCGGCGAGCTCCTCGTTGGGAATGAGCACCTCGTCGACGAAACGCCGCGCGCGCTCCTGCAGGTCGAGCTGCTCGGGTGTGAAGTCCGTGGCGGTCGCCAGGCCTGGAGCGGCGGTGGAGATGGTCATGCGAATCCTCCTGGGAGACCCAGTTTCAGGTTGTCGTGGTTGTGAACTACGTCGAGGACGATCTCTCGGGCCTCACCGGGCGGTGCGTTTGCGGCCAGCGCGGCCGCCTCGGCCATGTATGCGTTCCACGCACGGCGCCTCCCGTGCGAGACCAGTCGCTCCACCCGCGCTCGCTCAGCCACGACGTCGGTTCCGCGCAGCTCGGCGACCGCGTCGGGGAGCTCCCGTTCGGGCTCTGGTGTGATGGAAAGCCATGCGTAGCGGGCGCCCGCTCGGCGCAAGCGCCCGGCTAGGCCGGGTGCGAAGCGTTGCTTTTCGGGCAAGAAGCCATGATATCATGCGACTGACCACAAAGTCAGGAATTTTCAATGGCCACAGCAGCGACTTCAGAAGCGGTATCCCCGGCCCTCCTGCCGCATCTCTACCGCGATCCCGAGGTGCTCGAGGTCGAGCAGCGGCGCATCTTCGCGCGCACCTGGCAGTTCGTGGCGCACGTGTCGCAGCTGGCGGACAGCGGCAGCTACCTGGCCTCCGAGGCCGGCCTCGAGCCGGTGCTGGTCCTGCGCGACAACGACGGCACCCTGCGCGCGTTTCGCAACGTCTGCCGCCACCGCGGGTCGCGCCTCCTGAGCGGCTCGGGCGACTGCGGCAAGGCGATCCGCTGCCGCTACCACGGCTGGACCTACCGCTTCGACGGCCAGCTGATCGGCGTGCCCGAGGGGCGCTCGATCCCCAATCTCGACAAGTCGAAGCTCGGACTGTTTCCGGCGCGCGTGGAGGTCCTCTGCGGCCTCGTGTTCGTCAACCTCGACATGAACGCGACGCCGCTTGCCGAGCAGGTCCCCGGCCTGGCCGAGCGCTTCGAGCGCTACGGCCTCGAGCGGCTGCGCCCGCGCGACGAAGGCCCCTCGAGCCAGCCCGCCAACTGGAAGATCGTGGTGGACAACTACCTCGAGGGCTATCACGTGCCGATCGCCCATCCCGGGCTGATGCGCCTGCTCGACTACAAGCGCTACCAGGTCGAGCTGCACGAGAACTGGCTCTGCTTCGAGCCGCCGCTGCGCGACAAGCCCTCGGGCAACCTGATGGAGCGCGCCTACCAGCGGCTCGTCGAGCCGATGCCCGGGCTGACCGAGGAGGACAGGCGCGTGTGGCGCTACTTCTTCATCTACCCGAACACGGCGATCGACCTCTACCCCGACCAGGTCGGGATCTGGCGCATCGGGCCCAAGGGCCACCTGGCCACGGCCGACCTGGCGCTCACACTGCTGCCGGAGAACTCGAGCCTGCGCACTCGCGCGGTGCAGTACGCCAACCGCAAGGTCAACCAGCTGGTCAGCGACGAGGACGTCGATCTCGTGGCCAACCAGCAGGCCGGCCTTGAGACGCGTGGCTTTGAGCCCGGGCCGCTGTCACAGCGCGAGGCGGCGCTCGGCTGGTTCGCCGACAAGGTGCGGGCCGACCTCGGCGAGAGCGCGTGAGCGCCTCCGCCGCGGAATCCTCCGAGCGCGGCGCGCGCGAGCGCATCCTCGCGGCAGCGGTCGAGCGCATCGCGGGTGACGGCATCGACGACATGCGCATCGCCCGCGTGGCGATGGACGCCGGCGTGTCGACCTCGTTGGTCCACTACCACTTCGAGACCCGCGAAGCGCTGCTGGCGGAGGCGATCGAGTACTCCTTCGAGATCGCCGGCGAGGTCCGCCTCGGCGAGGCCGCTGGGGCGGCCTCAGACCAGGACGGGGTGGGCGGCCCCGAGGCTCGGCTGCTGGCCATGATCGACCAGTGCCTGCCCTACCCGGGACACCTGCAGCGCGACTGGGTGCTCTGGGTCGAGCTGTGGCTGCGCACCGTGCGCCATCCCGAGCTTCAGCCCACTGCCGCGCGGCTCTACGAGCGCATGCGCGATTGGTTCACCGAGGGAATCGAGGCCTGCGGCTACGACGGCGACGCCGGCCGGCTGGCCGATCGGGCGATCGCGATGAGCGACGGCCTGGGCGTTCGGGTGCTGATCGGCGAGCTGGCAATCGACTACGCGCGCGACCAGATCTGGGACTTCCTGGCGTCCGAAATCGGGCTTGACCGATCCCTGACCTCGGGCTAGGTTTCCTGAATCATCGTTCAGCTTTTTGAGAGGGGGAGCTCGAAGGCGTGAGCCCGCGTCCGCGGCTAGACCACGTACGGCGTCCCGCGATCCTCAGCGCGGCAGCCGAGGTCATTCGCGAGCGCGGCCTGGAGAACGCGCGTGTGAGCGACGTCGCCGATCGCGTGGGCACCAGCGCGCCCTCGATTCTCTACTACTTCGCCTCCAAGGCTGAGTTGCTGAAAGAGGCGCTCACCTCGGCGGAGGCGCGCTACTACGAGGACCTCGAGCGCGAGCTCGAGGGGATGGAGAGCGCGCGTGAGCGGCTCGTGCGAATCGTGGCCGGCGGCGCCGGTGAGGGCGATTGGGACTCCGCGCTCTGGATGGAGCTCTGGACCAAGGCTCAGCGCGATCCGGAGCTTGCGGCCACCCGGGCGGAGCTAGACGGCCGCTGGCGGCAGACCATCGCAGAGGTCGTCAGCTACGGTCAGGAGCGAGGGGAGTTCGGTCCGGCTGTACCTGAGGACTTCGCGGTGGTGCTGGCATCCCTGCTTGACGGACTCGCCGTGCAGATCGCCCTGAAGGACATCGACGTCACCTCCGAACGCGCCCAGGAGCTGAGCCTCCGATTCGCCGAGCGCGAGCTCGACTGCGAGCTGCGGACGGCGGCATGAGGAGGAACCAGTGCTGAGTCAGGACATCAACCGAAGGGAGCTGCTGCGCAACGGCGCCGGGCTGGCCGTCGGCGTGGGACTCGCGGGCTGCGGGGTTGGCAACACAAGCCGCGGCACCAAGGAGCAGACCGAGAAGCCGATCAAGAAGAAGGTCGACGGCGACCTCGTCTACTTCAATTACTCCGAGTACATCGATCCAGCCTTGGTCAAGGGCTTCGAGAAGCTCCACGGGGTCAAGGTGCGCGAGTCGTACTTCGACTCGATGTCGGCGATGATGGCCAAGCTGCGCGCGGGAATCGCCTACGACGTCATCTTTCCGAGCAGCGAGTACGTGCAGCGCTTGATCTCGGGCAACCTGATCCGCAGGATCGACCGCGACAAGCTCAAGAACGTCGACGCCGTCTACAAGCAGTTCGCCGACCCCTGGTACGACAAGGGCGCCGAGCACAGCACCCCCTACGGCATGTACGCGACCGGGCTTGGCTATCGCGCCGACAAGGTCGACGGCATGACCGGTTCGTGGCGCGACCTCGGGCAGGTCGACACCGACGATCGCAGCTTCCTGCTCGACGACTTCCAGGAGGCCATCGGCATGGCCAACCTGGTCAACGGCTTCCCCTTGAACGAGACCGACGAGGACAAGCTCGAGGAGTCCCAGCGGTATCTCGTCGACCTGAAGCCCAAGCTGCGCGGCATCTCCGCCGACACCATCACGAACATGACGAGCGGCAACGCGTGGATCCAGCACCTCTGGAACGGCGACATCGTCAACATCCGTAACTCGGTCGACAACCCCGAGGACTTCAGGTTCCAGAAGTGCTCCGAGGGGATCCCGGTCGGGAACGACAACTTCGTCATTCCCGTCAACGCGAAGCACCCGGGCACCGCGCTGCTCTTCATGGAGTACATGCTCGAGCCCGAGAACGCGGCCCAGAACGTCGAGTGGATCGGCTACCCGATGCCATACGACGGCGCGCCTACGGAGGCCTTTCAGGGGCTCGTCAAGGATGACCCGGAGATCAACGTTACGGTGGAGGACCTCGAGAACGGCCAGCAGTACGTGAACCTCAAGGGGGAGGGCCGCCTGGCCTGGGACAAGGTCTGGACGGAGTTCAGGGTCTCCTAGGCGGCTGATGAACGAGAATCGCTTCGCAGCGTCGTTCCTGGTTCCGGGCGGGCTCTGGCTGGTGGTGCTGTTCGTGGTGCCGCTCGGCTTCCTGCTCGCCATCTCGTTCGGGTACACGGACGACCTCGGCGAGGCGGTCTACGGGACGAGCCTCGACAACTACAGCCGCGTCTTCGATCCCGACCTGCTGCCCGTGCTCGTGCGCTCGGTCGGCTTCGCCCTCGCCACGGTCGTGCTCTGCTTGCTGATCGGCTACCCCGTCGCGTACTACATCGCGATCTTCGGCGGCCGCTGGAAGAACGTGCTCCTGGCCTTGGTGGTGCTGCCGTTCTTCGTCAACTACCTCGTGCGCACCTACGCCTGGATCGCCATGCTCGGCGACGACGGCCTGGTCAACGGGTTGCTCGGCGGCGACCTGAGATTCCTCAACACGCCCTACGCGGTGATCGGAGGCCTCGTCTACGGCTTCCTGGCCTTCATGATCCTGCCCATATACGGCTCGCTGGACCGGATGGACCCGTCGCTGATCGAGGCGGGCAAGGACCTCTACGGGAGCCCCTGGCAGACCTTCCGCCACGTCACGCTGCCACACACGAGGCAGGGCGTGTTGGCCGGCTCGGTGCTTGTCTTTCTGCCCGCCGTGGGTGACTTCGTGGCGGCCTCGCTTCTCGGGGGCCCCGACGAGGTCATGATCGGCAACCTGATCCAGCAGCAGTTCCAGGCGTCCGACAACTGGCCCTTCGGCGCGGCGCTGACGGTCGTGCTGATGCTCTTCCTGCTCGTGTGGATGAGCCTCTACCTGCGCTCCGCCGCCCGCGAGGCAAAGGAGGCGGAGGCATGAGCACCGTCGAGAGCCGGCCCGGCGCGGCCACCCCTCGCGCTCAGACCGACTCGGCCCCTCGCCGCAAGCCCCCAAAGGGCTTCGACCGCCCGCGCTTTCTCAAGCTGTACACCGCCGTCTTCTTTGTCTTCCTGTTCACGCCGATCGTGCTCGTGATCCTGTTCTCGTTCAACTCGAGCCGCTCGCTGCAGGACTTCGAGGGCTTCAGCTGGCGCTGGTACGAGACGTTCTTCCAGAGCGAGTCGCTGCGGGACTCGCTGATCGCCAGCATCGAGATCGCGCTCGCCACGATGGTCGTCTCGACCATCCTCGGCACCGCGCTCGCCTACGGCCTCGTACGCTCGCGTACGCGCTGGTCCGACGGCGCCAACGTGATGATGCTGATCCCGCTGGTCACGCCCGAGATCGTGGCCGGCGTGTCCGCGCTGCTGCTGTTCACCCAGGTGGGCCTCGCGCTCTCGCTGACCACGATCGTGCTTGCGCACATCACCTTCTCGATCTCCTATGTGACGGTGGTGGTGCGCGCGCGCCTTGCGGCGCTCAGCCGCGAGGTCGAGGACGCCGCGATGGATCTCGGCGCCACGCGCTGGGAGACCTTCGGGCTGGTCACCCTGCCGGCGCTCTGGCCGGCCGTGATCGCCTCCGGCCTGCTCGTGTTCGCGCTCTCCTTCGACGACTTCGTGCTCTCGTTCTTCACCACCGGCGAGTCGCCGCAGCCGCTGCCGGTGCGGATCTGGACTCAAATCCGCTTCGGCGTCAGGCCGACCATCAACGCGATCGGAACATTCATGCTCGTCGTGTCCACGCTGTCAATCGGACTTGCCCTGCTGCTCCCGCGCCTGCTCGGCCGACGCGAGAGCGGGCTCGGGGTGCTGCTCGGGAGGGAAGGAGCATGAGCTCGGCAATCCACCTGGAGAGAGTCACCAAGCGCTTCGGCAACTCGGTGGCCGTGGACGATCTCGATCTCGAGATCGAGCAGGGCGAGTTCTTTTCGCTGCTCGGGCCGTCGGGATGCGGGAAGACGACGACGCTGCGGATGGTGGCCGGCTTCGAGCAGCCCAGCGAGGGGCGCATCTATCTCGAGGGCGAGCCCGTTGAGACCGTGCCGCCCTACGAGCGCAACGTCAACACGGTCTTCCAGAGCTACGCGCTCTTCGAGCATCTGAGCATCGCCGACAACGTGGCGTTCGGTCTCAAGCGCCGCAAGGTCCCCAAGGACGAGATCAAGACGCGCGTCGCCGAGGCGCTCAACCTGGTCGAGCTGCTCGGGCGCGAAAAGGACAGCCCACGCGAGCTGTCCGGAGGTCAGAAGCAGCGCGTGGCGCTCGCGCGGGCGCTCGTCAACCGGCCGTCAGTGCTGCTGCTAGACGAGCCGCTCGGCGCGCTCGACCTCAAGCTGCGCAAGCAGATGCAGGTGGAGCTCAAGGGCATCCAGCGCGAGGTGGGAATCACGTTCCTCTACGTCACTCACGACCAGGAGGAGGCGCTCGCCATGTCGGACCGGATCGCGGTCATGGAGGACGGCAAGGTCAAGCAATGCGGCACCCCCGAGGAGGTCTACGAGCATCCCACGGGACCGTTCGTGGCCGGGTTCATCGGCGTCTCCAACCTGTTGCCGGGCGTGGCAGCCAACGGCGGGGTGCAGCTGGAGGGCGGGGACCGCTGCGCCGCGAAGGTGCCCGCCGACTGTGCCGAGGGCACCCCCGTGCAGCTCTCGGTGCGCCCGGAGAAGATCTGGGTGGACGAGCTCGAGGACGGCATGGTCTCGGTCGAGGGGACGATCGTCGAGCGCGTCTACGTGGGCACCACGACCCAGGTGATCGTCGAGCTCGCCGGCGGAGTGCGCGTCGTGGCGCTCGAGCAGAACACCGCGCGCGTCAAGTCGGACAACGTCTGGGTGATCGGCGACCGGGTGCGCGTCGGCTGGCACCCTGAGCATTCCCTGGTACTGCGTTGAAGCGGTTCGCCGCCTGCGTAGCGGTGTTCGCCGCGCTGGCCGGCGCCGCGCCGGCACCCGCGGCAGCGGAGCCCCTGACCGTGATGACGTTCAACGTCTGGTACGGCGGAGTGCAGGTCGACTTCGAGCAGATCGGACGCGCCATCCGCGAAGCCGACGCGGACGTGGTGGGGGTGCAGGAGCCGGAGGGCAACCTGCGCCGCATCGCCCGCGCGGCCGAGCTGCCCTACGTCGACGAGAGCCTGCACCTGATCTCGCGCTACCCGCTCTATCCGGTCAAGCGAGGCGGTGTGCGCCTCGCCTACGTGGCGCTCGGCCTCCAGAAGGTCGCGGCGATCGCCAACGTCCACCTGCCCTCCTCGCCCTACGGCCCGGAGCTGCAGCGCGACGGCAAGTCCGACGCCGAGGTGCTCAAGAACGAGCGCGTGACGCGCCTCGGTGAGATCAAGCCCTACATCAAGCCGCTGGCGCGGCTGTCGAACGCCGGCGTCCCGACCTTCCTCACCGGCGACTTCAACTCGCCCTCGCACCTCGACGAGACGCTCCCGTGGCCGGTCTCCAGGGCGCTCGCCA
>JBEVKF010000148.1:0-23634 GCA_040509755.1 Thermoleophilaceae bacterium
GGGTAGGAGTAGATCGTGTCGCCGATGTCGATCCAGTTGAAGATCTGGAGCGCGTTCGGGATCGGCACCCGCAGGCAGCCGTGGCTCGCCGGGAAGCTCGGCACCGATGCATAGCCGTGGATCGCGTAGCCGCCGATGAAGAACGACGAGTGGACCATTCCCTTGGCGTTGATGCCGGGCGTCTGTAGGTAGAAGTGGAACGTGCCGAAGACCGTCGGCGTGGCCGGGGTGCCGGAGGAGGTGTGGTAGGTCCGATAGGGCTTTCCGCCGCGCGCGAGCACCAGCACTTGGCGCGACCAGTCGAACTCCACATGCTTGCCCGCCTTCGGAAAGCGCAGCTTGAACGCGCCGTCTCCGCGAGCCAGCATCGCGAACACCTGCTTGATGGCAAAGCCGTCGCGGCCGAGCTCGTTCGCCTTGCGGAACGCCAGCACGCCGCGCGCGGTCCCGTCGTCGTAGTAACCGGTGACCGGGGTGGCATAGCCCTCCTTGAGCAGCGCGCGCTGGAGCAACAGGACCTTCACCCCGCGCTCTCCGGCGCCGGCCTGCCAGTCCACCACCGAGATCTTCCGCGCACGTGCGCGGAAGGCCACCTGGGCGGGGCTCGCCCGGTGCTTGATCACGATGCGCACACGACCGGGATTGCCAACCTTGAACTTGAACACGAAGCGCCCGCCGCGACCCACCTTGCGACGCACCGTCTTGCTCGCCTTCTTGCCTCGCAGCGCGTACAGAGTGAGCACCTCGCCCGGCACCGCGGGCTTGACCTTGCCGACCACCCTCACCTGCTGCTGCGGAGCGACGTAGCGCGCCTTGCTCGTGGCGAGGCCGCTGTCGACCTTGTATTTCGCCGCGCCCGCAGCGGGGGCCGGAGGCACGGGCGGAAGCGGGGGAACGGGCGGGGGCGGGATCTGGGCGAGGGCCGGGGGAGCGCCGATCGCCAGGAGGGCGACGACGCCCAGCGCGAGTAGGCGTGGGCTCATTGTGCGACCACTATGCCACGGGATGTGGGGATACGGGGGAGGGCGCTGGGCTCGTCCAGCGCGGCACCAGAGCGCAGCTCGCGATCATCAACGGGCCGAAGACCAGGGATACCGCGCCGCCGTCGGCCTGGAAGGCATATGCGATCGCGTTGTTGAGCGAATGCAGGGCCACGACCGGGTACAGCGATCGCGTCTGCTCGTAAACGAGGCAGAAGATGACCCCGAGCACAGCGAGCGGCGGGACGATCAGCAGGCCGTCCGTCCCGCCCTCGAAGTGGATCATCCCGAACACAAGACCGTCGATGGTCGCCGCCACCGCGATTGTGAATTTGGTGCGCAGCGCCCCATAGAAGAAGCCCCGGAAGAAGATCTCCTCCGCGAGCGGCGCTACGCAGATGATCATGAAGCCGGCCGCGATCAACCCGATGCTGCTCTCGCCGGCGCCCAGATCCTCGGCCACCGACTGCTCGACGTCAGGCTGCACGATCACCGTGTAGACCGCTGCGAAGACGTAGAAGGAGAAGATCCCGAGCGAAGCCCAGCCCACCGCAGGCCAGAAGGGCGTCCGGCGCAGGCCGAAGTGCCACGGGCGCGGGCGGCGCACGAAGGATGCGAACACGAGCGCCACGGCGACGAGCGACCCGTCGAGCAGCAGCGTGCCGACGATGATCGCGGCGGGTGACTCGCTCGGCTCGTCCACGCCCATCGCGGCCCAGGCGATTCCGGCGCTGATCAGGCCGACAAGGGCGCCCGTGACAAAGCCGACCGGCCCGTACCACCACGGCCAGCGCGGCCGAGCGTCCTCGGGAAGCTCCGGCGGCTTGGGAGGGGCTGTGCCGGCGCTCTCCACTCGCGCTCAGACTAGGGAGGGCATCCGTTCGAGGGATTCGACCGCCTCGATCCCGGGCGGCGGCCTCCCCTCGCGCGCGATGAAGATGGCGCGAATACCCACCGCGCGGGCGCCCTCGATGTCCTTGTCGAGCGAGTCGCCCACGTGCACCGCCTCGGCCGGGTCGGCGCCGGCCAGCTCGAGCGCTCGCCGGAAGATCGCTGGATCGGGCTTGGCGGCGCCCGTTGCGGCCGACGTGACGACGTCGTCCACCAGGTCGAGCAGCCCACAGCCCGCCAGCCACTCGGGCAACGAACAGTCCCAGTTGCTGACCACGACGAGCTGCCATCCGCCCGAGCGCAGCGCCGCGAGCGCCGGAGAAACGTCCGGGTAGGCCGTGAACTCGAGCGCGCCGAGCATCGCCCGCCGCGCCGTGGCGTGGTCGAGGCCCGGCAGCTCCAGGGCCTCCAGCATGACGGTGGCGCAGCGGTCGCGCAGGTCGTGGAGCGAGTCGCGATCGGCCCCTTCGAGATGGTGTTCGACGTAGTAGCCGATCTCGGCGCCGAACCCGGCGGCCGCGCGCTCCTCGGAGACTTCGTGGCCCGCCGCGGCCAGCAGTCGCCGCAGCCGCGGGGCCGGCGGCTGCAGCTCGAGAAGCGTGCCGAGCGCATCGAGGAGCACAGCCCGGCTCATGAGATCCAGTGCCAGCTCGCGTACTGCGCGCAGAACAGCCCGAGCCCGACGGCGGATACGGCCGCCACCCGCTCGGTCGCGCGCCGCTCCTCGCACCAGAGCGCGAGCCACATGAAGAGCGGAAACAGCACGCAGACGAAGCGCGGCAGCGACATCAGCGGCTGGGGCCGCACCGGGAACGTGAGCGGCAGGACCAGCGACACCGACACCCACGCGCCGTAGGCGGCGGGCAGGCGCCGCCAGACGCCCACGCAGGCGGCCAGGGCAAAGAGCAGCGTCGCGAACAGCATCAGGTTGATCGCGGCGATCCGGTAAGGGTCGCCCGCCGCGATCTCGAAGTACACGGTCTCCTTCTGGCCGGAGACGAGCTGTCGCAGCCCGTCCCAGGCGGCGCTGAGGCCGTCCCAAGCTCCGCTCAGCGGAAAAGCGAACTCGCGCGACCAGGCGTCCTGGACGTCGAGGAAGCGCAGCGCGTCACCCTCCGCCAGCCCGAGGAAGAGCGCATAGGCGCCCAGGCCGAGCGGCGCCAACAGCAGCCACCCGCCACTCCGCGGCCGGCCGGCGCCCCACCAGAGCATTAGCAGCGGCACCGCCAGCAGGATGCCGGCACTGCGCGTGCCTGCCGCGCCCGCGGCGCAGGCGCCGGCCCACGCCCAGCGGTCCGTGCGTGCGGCGTAGAAGGCGCCCACCGCGAACAGCAGGAACAGGCTCTCGGCGTAGGGCGCCCCGAAGAAGAGCGCGGCCGGGAACACCGACAGCAGCAGCAGCGCGGGGCGCGCGAGCGGGCGGCCCAGCTCGAGCAAGACGAGCCTGTAGAACAGCACGAGAGCGCCCAGAAAGGCCGCCAGCGCCACGAGGTAGGCCGCCACGAGCAGCGCCCCCGGCGATCCCCCGAGCGGCGTCGCGACGGCGCGCACCAGCAGTGGATAGAGCGGGAAGAAGGCGGCGCGCGCGTCGCTGCCCGCGTAGCCCGAATCAGCGATGCGCAGGTACCAGACCGCATCCCAGCGAGCGAGCGGTGAGAGCAACGGATCCGCCAGCGCGTGGGTCAGGGCGGGGTCGTCGAACTTGTTCTCGTTCTCCGCGGCGAGCCCGCCGGCCGCAGGACCGAAGGAGAGCGCGGCGAAGATCGCCACGAGCAAAACCGCCAGGCGGGTCGTCCAAGCGATCCGCCACGCCACGCGGAGCGCCTCTGAGCGGCGCGCCGCGGTGATTGCGCCCGCCCATGCGGGGGTAGCTTGGTACGCCATGCCGGGAGCGGATTTCTACACAGCTGCGGACGTCGAGACCGCCGAATGGGTCGCTGCGGTCGCGGCCGTGCTCGTTGCCATAGTGGTGGCGCAGGTCGTCGATCGCACCCTCATGCGGCGCGGCCAGCGGCTCAGCGCTGCCGTCGCAGGGGGTGAGCTGTCGCCGGTTGCCATCACACGGGTGCGGATGATCCGCCGCCTGGTCTTCGCGGCGATCGTCGTCATCGGGTTCGCGGTGGCGCTTACGCAGATCCCAAGTGTCAAGAGCATCGCGACCGGCATCCTCGCCTCCTCGGCGGTGCTCGGCCTGGTCGTCGGCTTCGCGGCGCGCCAGACGCTCGCGAACGGGATCGCCGGGGTGCTGCTCGCGATCACGCAGCCGATCCGCATCGGCGACCGCGTGACCTTCGAGGACAGGACCGGCGATGTGGAGGACGTCAGGCTGACCTACACCTACATCCGCCTCGACGACGGTGGGCGCCTGATCGTGCCGAACGAGAGCCTCGCCCAGAGCTCCATCGAGAACCACACGATCATCAGCCCACGCGTGCAGGTCGAGGTCTCCGTTTGGCTGCCTCGCGACGCCAACCTCGACCGCGCCCTCGAGCTGATCGCAGACGAAGACGAGGGAATCGACGCGGTCGTAGCGGAGACAGACCGGGAAGATGTGAGGCTGAGCGCCACGACCTGGTGCTCCACCGCCGCCGAGCGCGCGAAGACCGCCACCGATTTGCGCCGGAACTGGCTGCGGCTGCTCAGAGAACACGGTCTATCCTCGGTTGGGGCGTCGTAAAGGCCCGAACCGCCCCCCTATGAGCCATCGGCATCGACAATCCAGGCGACGCAAGCACCGCGGCTCGAGCAGCAAGATCCTGCTCGCAATCGGTGTCATCGCCACCGTTTGCATCATCGGCGTCCTCTCGGTGGCCGGGTACGTGCTGGCGATCGCGGCCACCGCACCCGACCTGACGGATCTCAAGGCAGACGACAAGGGCCAGCTGTCGGTCGTCTATGCAAGCGACGGGACCAAGCTCGGGTTCATCCAGTCGGACACCCTTCGCCGGGTGGTGCCCTGGAAGGAGCTCCCCGTCGACCTGCGCCGCGCCACCGTCGCCATCGAGGACGAGCGCTACTACAAGCACGGGGGCGTCGACGTCAACGCGATCGTGCGTGCGGGCATCAAGAACCTGGAGTCCGGCGAGACCGTGCAGGGCGGCTCGACGATCACCCAGCAGCTCGTGCGAGCCCTCTACATCAAGGATCCAGAGCGCAACTTCGCCCGCAAGATCCGCGAGGCAAAGCTCGCTTCCGAGCTCGAGGAGGATCACAGCAAGTCGTGGATCCTCCACAACTACCTGAACGCGGTGCCCTACGGAACGGTCAACGGCCGGACCTCAATAGGCGCCGAGGCGGCGGCGGTCACGTTCTTCGACAAGCACGCCAGCAAGCTCAAGCTCCACGAGGCCGCCCTGCTCGCGGGCCTGCCCCAGGCACCCTCGCAGTACAACCCCTTCCGCAACGGCCAGGCGGCCATCGAACGCCGCAACGACGTGCTCGAGAAGATGTACGAGAACGGCTACATCACGCGGCTCGAGTACGAGAAGGCAGCGGCCAAGGACCTCGGGCTCAAGCAGGGCCTGCGCTACGTGCAGCGCCGCGAGCCCTACTTCTTCGACTATGTCCAGGAGAAGCTGATCGAGCGCTACGGGGTGGGCGTCGTGCGCGCCGGCGGCCTGCGCATCCACACCACGATCGACCCGGCCCTGCAGGACTCCGCGCGTGAGGCCATCAACGCCTACTACGGCGACCCGGCCGGACCCAGCTCGGCGATCGTCTCGATCGATCCGGCCAACGGGAAGATCCGGGCGATGGCCTCGAGCGGGACCTACGGAGAGCGCAGATTCAACCTGGCCGCCCAAGGTCACCGCCAGCCGGGCTCGGCGTTCAAGACCATGGTCCTCACCGCCGCGATCCTCAAGGGAGTCGACCCCGACTCCACCTCGTACACCTCGAAGCCTCTCAACATCAACGACCCCGAGTACGGGCCGTGGCAGGTCAAGACCTTCGGGGACAGCTACGGCGGCACGATGAGCCTGACGCGGGCCACCCTCGCGTCCGACAACACCGTCTACGCCCAGCTGATCCTCGACATCGGCCCCAAGGCGGTCTGCAAGACGGCGAAGCTGCTCGGCATCACGACCAAGCTCGACTGCTACCCGGCCGAAGGACTGGGCGGGCTCACCCGCGGCGTCACGACGCTCGAGATGGCGAGCGCGTACGCCACGCTCGCGAGCGGGGGCGTCCGGCACCGCGCGACCGGCATCGAGCGCGTGGTCTTTCCCGACGGCAAGAGCGAGAACCTCGGCAACTCCGAGGGCAAGCGCGTGATGACCGACGGCCAGGCCTATGAGGTCACCAAGATCCTCAAGATGAACGTCACGAGCGGAACCGGCACGGCTGCCAACTACGGCTGCCCGGCGGCCGGCAAGACCGGCACGACCGACGAGGCCAAGGACGCCTGGTTCGTTGGGTATACGCCCAGGCTCTCGTCCGCCGTATGGGTCGGCTACCCGGACGCCGGCGTCGCGATGCCGGGTGCGCAGGGAGGCACCTACGCCGCCCCGGTCTGGCACGCGTACATGCTGCCGGCCCATGGGGAGTACTGCGAGGACTTCCCGCTGCCCGAGGAGCCGTTCGTGTCCTCGCCCTTCTTCGGCAAGTACGCCAGCACCGGCAACGCCGGGACGGGCGGCTACTACGACCAGGACGCCGACCCCTCCACCGACGACACCACGGGCGGCACCGAGTACGACCCGCGCTACTACGAGACCGCGCCGCAGGACGCGCCCGACGTCCAAGTGCCGGAGGAGGCGCCCACCGAGACACCCGAGGGCGGCGATGGGGGCGGCATAACTCCCGGTGACGGCTGAGCTCGACCTGATCGAGTCGATCCAGTCCGCTCTGACCGACCGCTCGGGTGGCCGGGTGCACACCTGGACCGGCGACGACGCAGCCGTCGTGCGAGCCCGCGACTACGCGGTCACCTCGATCGACACCCTCGTGGAGAACGTGCATTTCTCGCTGGCCACCCATAGCGCGGCCGATGTCGGCTGGAAGGCGCTGGCGACCGCGCTTTCCGACCTCGCCGCCATGGGAGCCGGCGCCGGCGAGGCCTACGTGGCGCTCGTGGTGCCCAGTCGCTTCGACGGCAGCCTCGACCTCGTGTTGGGCATGGAGGAGCTTGCCGAGGCGACGGGCACCACCATCGCCGGCGGGGACCTCGTCAGCGGCCAGATCCTGGCGGTGACGGTCGCAGTCACGGGTTGGGCCGACCGAGCGCGGGAGCTGATCGGCCGCGGCGGAGCCTGGGACGGCGACCTCGTAGGGGTAACGGGGGAGCTGGGAGGGTCCGAGGCCGGCCGGCTGGCGCTCGAGAGCGGCGAGGGTGGGTCCACCGGGCTCGTCCGCCGTCACCTGCGCCCGGAGCCGCGCCTGGCCGAGGGGACCGCCCTGGCAAGGGCGGGGGCCACGGCCATGATCGATCTCAGCGACGGCCTCGCCACCGACGCCCGGCACCTCGCCGAGCGCAGCGGTGTCCAGCTGAGGCTGCAACTGGCCCAGGTGCCGTGCGCCCCGGGGGTGGAGCCGGTCGCGGCGGCGACCGGTGGCGACGACTACGAGCTGCTCTTCACGATCGCCGCCGAGCGCCGCGCGGCGGCCGAGGCGGCCGCGACCGTGAGTTGGCTAGGGGAGGTCGTCAAGGGCAACGGGGTCGTCCTCATCGGGGAGGACGACAGGCCGGTCGAGGGCCTCAGCGGGTACGAACACGCCTGAGCCGCCTTGGCGCCAGCGCCTCAGCATCGCCGCGGCCACTGCATCGGCGTCCACCACGTATTCACCGCGCCTCACCCGAGCCGCGAGCCCGCTTTTCCCAAGTGCCCGGTCTTCGGTCATCTCCTCAACCGTACCCCTCCCCGCTCGAGCCACCCGGGGCCCGCGTACGAGCCCGGGCCGAAGATCGGCGGGCCGACCTGCCGCTCCTCTTCGGAGGGCGCCGGGGAGCGGTAGACGAGCTCCGCCGCGGCGCCGAGCGCCCCGAGCATCACGCATCCCACCACCGCGGTGACCAGCCCCACGCTGTGGCCCGTGACAAGCAGGAGCAGGTACCACGCGCCCGAGAGGGGATCGATTTCCAGGGCGATCAGGTAGTAGGTCACGACCAGGAGCGGTGCGAGCGCGCCGAGCGCGAGCAGCAGCGCGCGGAACCTCCGCCGAGGTCCGGGAGCGGTGAGGACGGCCAGCAGCCAGAGGTGTGCCGCGGGCACCGACAAGAGGCCCGCATAGAGGTTGGCGAGCCAGAGCACCAGCGCGGCGACACTCACCACGAGCGCCACCACGACGCCCGCCCCGGGAAGCTCCGGCCTGACGAGGGCGCGATCGGGGCGCGCGGCGAGAAAGCGCGCGATGCCGAACGCGAGCACCATGGCAGCCGCCACGCCGCCCAGCACCCCGAGGGCCGGGCCGTCGAGCGGAAATACCGCCGGCGGGACCGGCGCGGGCGGTGGACTCGGCGTGGCGCCGGTGAGGGCGAGCACCTCGGCGGTCGCCAGGCCGGCCACAAAGGGCGCGACCCATGCGCCGAGCCAGCGCAGCCACGGCAGCACCTCGACATGGCGCCGGCGCGCCCGCGCGAATCCATCAACAGCGGCCACGAAGGCGGGCAGCAGCAGCGTCCCGGCCAGCAGCGCCAGCACCCAACCCGGCATCACCTGGCTCACCGCGGTCACGTAGCTCTCGGGTCCGTGCGCGGGACGTCCGCCCTGATCGAGCGCCGTGACGGTGCGAAGCGTCGCCCGTCCGAGCGCGCCGAGCGCGTCCTCGTCGATCGCCTCCACCGGGCCGTTCCCGGCCGGGGGCAGCTCACCGCTTCCGGAGATGCGCACCGCGTCGTAGCCGTTCTCGATCAGCACTCCCTGCGGCCCGATCCCAACCGGGAACGACAGCCGCGCGAGCTGGCCGAGCGCGCCCGACCCTCCGGGAGCGACCTCGAGCTCTCGCCGAATCGACTCCCCGACGGTGCGTTGCAATCCGATGCCGGCGCGTCGCGCGTTGTTGGACCAGGCCTGCACGATCGGGCCGCGGCGCGCGCCCGACGCGAAGTCCGACACCACGAGCACGCCGTCGACGAGAGCCGGCGAGGGGAGCTCGTCCAGGAGCTTGGTCGTCCCGACCTCGCCGAGGTTCGAGCCATCCACCGAAGCCAGCACGAGCGTCCTCCGGGTCGGGCGGCCCTCGAAGACGCGGCCGAGCTCGAGCAGCGCGGCCGTGTCCGCGGCGCTGCCGGTCGCCTCCGGGATGACCGCCGCGTCACGGGCGGCCACGATCACGATCTGGCGCCGCGAGCGGCCGGCCCGCCGGCCGATAACGTTCACGAGGTCGCGGCCGGCGTGGGTGAAACGCTGGCGCTCAGAGGGAAATCCGAGCCGGTCGAGCTCGCTCGCCACACGAGCAGCGGTGCGGCGGTCACCGGGCTGCCCCGCCCTGCGGTCCGGCTCGCTTTCGGCGATCCGGGCGGTCTCGACGGCCGCCAGCCGGCCGTCGAACAGGACGTCCGCGGCCAGGCCCTGGGGCAGCGGCCCGGGCCGGCTCTGCAAGGAGAACATCGTCAGCACGAGCGCCAGCAGCGCCGGCACGAACGCCGCTCTGTACACGCGCGGCTCGATCATCGGTCGGTCCAACCTACAATTCCGAAGGTGACGGCCTCAGCGCCACGGATCCTGCTCGTCGACGACGAGCTGTCGGTTCAGAAGCTACTGACCTACCCGCTGCGCAAAGAGGGCTACGACGTGGTGGGCGCACTCGACGGCCGCGATGCGCTCGACCGCCTGCGAGAGGACAACTTCGACCTCGTCGTGCTCGACGTGATGCTGCCCAAGCTGGATGGCTTCGACGTCTGCCGCCAGATCCGCTCGCGCAGCACCGTGCCGATCATCATGCTCACGGCCAAGACCGAGGAGATCGACAAGGTGCTCGGCCTCGAGCTGGGCGCCGACGACTACATCACCAAGCCATTCTCGGTGCGCGAGTTCCGCTCGCGCGTCAAGGCCGTCCTGCGCCGCGCCGCGCTCGCCCAGCCCGACGAGCAGTTCGAGGAGCCGATCGACCACGGCGAGCTGCGCATCGACTTCGAGCGCCGCCAGGTGGAGGTACGCGAGGAGCCGGTGCGGCTCACCTACGTCGAGTTCGAGGTGCTGGCGGCCCTGGCCCGCAACCCGGGCCGGGTGTTCAGCCGCACCATGCTGCTCGAGCGCGTCTGGGGCGACTCCTCCTACCGGGACCCGCGCACTATCGACGTGCATATCCGCCACCTGCGCGAGAAGCTCGAGTCCGAGCCCAAGCACCCCGAGCTGATCCTGACCGTGCGCGGCGTGGGCTACCGCTTCCGCGACGCATGAACCGGCGGCTCCCGGTTTCCCCTGAGCGCACGGCGCGCGCGAGCCTGAGCGGCGAGCGGGCGGCGCGCGCGAGCCCTGTCGGTCTGTTCCGTCTCCGCTCGCTGCGCAACAAGCTCGCGCTCGTCTTCTTCGCCATCACCGGGGCCGCGCTGGCGGTCATCTACTTCTCGGTTGTCACGCAGCCTGAGTCGAACCTGGAGGAGAAGCGGCTGAAGGACCTCGAGCTCGTTGCCGGCATCTACAAGTCCCAGCTCCAGGCGCTGCCGCGCGACCCGATCAAGGGCGAGGTGCCGCGCACCGTGCGCCAGGTGGCCGAGAGCACGGACTCGCATATCACCCTCTTCGCCTGGGAGGAGGACCCCGAGGGGCCGCAGGGGGACTTCCGCGGCCTGTCGTTCATCGCCCTCTTCGACTCGCGTGAGCAGACGCTATTCCCGCGTAACCCGTCCCTGCTCACCCGGGCGATCCGCACGCGGCGCCCGCAGATCGGCTTCGACACCTTCCAGGGCGATGACATCGGCATCGTCGCTCAGCCGCTCTTGGGCGAGCGGCCGCGCCCGGGCGTCGCGCGCCCGGTCAACCGTGTGGCCCTCTATTCGCGCGACTTCGAGGAGGTCGAGGCGACGGTGTCGTTCATCCGCGAGCGCGTCCTGCTCGCCACGCTCGCCGCGCTGCTGCTGGCGCTTGCCGGCGGCTGGCTCGTGGCGCGCCGCCTCGGGCGGCGCGTGCGGCGGCTCGAGGTGGCGGCCGGGGAGGTGGCGCGCGGGAACTTCGTGGACCCGCTGCCGGTCGACTCCAAGGACGAGCTCGGGCAGCTCACGCGCACCTTCAACGAGATGCAGGCCCAGCTGCGCCAGGTTGACGTCGCCCGCAAGGAGTTCATCGCCACCGCCTCGCATGAGCTGCGTACGCCGATCTTCTCGCTGGCGGGCTTCGTCGAGCTGCTGCAGGACGAGGAGCTCGACGAAGAGACCCGGCGCGAGTTCCTCGAGACGATGAGCGAGCAGGTCGCGCGCCTGCAGAAGCTGTCGGTCGACCTGCTCGACCTCTCGCGCCTCGACGCCGGCTCGGTCCAGCTCCAGCCCGAGCCGGTGGACCTCTCCGAGCTGGCGCGCAGCGTCGCGCAGGAGTTCACGCCGGCGCTCGCCGATCACGAGACCGAGCTCGACTTCGCGACGCCCGCTGAGGGACCGGAGGCCGTCTGCGACCCCGAGCGCGTGGCCCAGATCGTGCGGATCCTGCTCGACAACGCGCTTCGCCACACGCCCACGGGAACTCACGTGACCGTAAAGACAGCTCGCCGCAACGGCGCGGCCGGGCTCACGGTTGCCGACAGCGGGCCAGGGCTTCCGCAGGAGAGCACGGCGAAGGTCTTCGAGCGCTTCTACACCGGCGACGCCGCTCGCGGCGCCGGGCTCGGCCTCGCGATCGCGCGCGAGCTCGCCGAACGCATGGACGGGCGCCTGCGCGTGACCTCGGCAGACGGCGCCACCGCCTTCACCCTCGAGTTGCCGGCCGGCGGGAACGGCGCGTGAGGCGATTCGCCGCGGCGGTGCTGGCCGGGGCCGGCCTGGTCCTCGCCGGCTGCGACACGGGGGGCGACGATGAGGCCGCTGCGCCGGAGAAGGTCACGACCACCCGCGTGCAGGTGGTGAAGGGGCTCGGCCGCGAAGGCGGCTTTGACCCCGGGCAGATCTACGACCGCCTGGCGCCGGGGGTGGTGACGGTCCTGTCCATCTTCGAGGGCAGCGTGCTCGGCTCCGACAACGGCGAGGGCGGCCAGGGATCGGGCTTCGTGATCGACGGGGACGGCTACATCGCGACCAACGCGCATGTCGTCACAAGCGGCGGCGGCGAGAGCCCGCCGCGAGCCGAGCAGGTCTTCGTCGAGTTCTCGGACGGCAACCGGGTGGCCGCGGACATCGTGGGCACCGACCTCAACGCGGACGTCGCGCTGCTGAAGATCGAGCGGGGCGGGCTGTCGCTCACCTCGCTGGAGCTCGGCCGCTCGGAGAGCATCACCGTGGGCGAGCCTGTCGCCGCCATCGGCAGCCCGTTCGGCGAGAACCAGTCGCTCTCGGTTGGGGTGATCTCGGCCGTGGACCGCAACATCGCGTCGCTCACGCAGTTTCAGATCGGCAACGCGATCCAGACGGATGCGCCGATCAACCCGGGTAACTCCGGTGGCCCGCTGCTCGACGCACGAGGCCGGGTGATCGGCATCAACGCGCAAATCAAGACCGACACCGGCGGGGGCGAGGGTGTGGGCTTCGCAATTCCCGTGGACGCGGTCAAGCGCTCGCTGCGCGAGCTGCGCCGCGACGGAAGCGTCAGCTACGGCTATCTCGGCGTCCAGACGCTCGTGCTCTGGCCCCAGGCGGCAGAGCGGCTCGGCCTCGAGGTGACCGACGGAGCGGCCGTCCAGCAGGTCGAACCGGACAGTCCCGCCGAGGATGCAGGCCTGCGCGCCGGGAAGGGCCAGATCGAATTCCAGGCGACGCCGTTGCCCGCGGGCGGCGACGTGATCGTGGCGGTGGACGGCCGGCGTTTGACGCGCACGAGCGACCTCGCCGACGTGATCAGCGCCAAGCGAGCGGGCGACCGCGTGAAGCTGGAGGTCCTGCGCGAGGGGAAGCGTCGAACGATCTCCATCGAGCTGGGCCAAAGACCCGGCGATTCTGGGTAGTGTGCAGGCGGGGTGAATGCGCAGGCCACAACCGCGAGCAGAGACGTTTCGCTGACGATTCCGGCCCGGCCGGACTACCTCGTGCTCGCTCGCCTTGCCCTGTCCGCGGTCTGCCGCCTGACGTCCCTCTCCCCCGAGGAGATCGCGGACCTCAAGCTGGCGATCACCGAAGCCGCCAACGACTACGTGGACGAGAGCAGGGCGCTGGATGACGAGAGCAGGGTCAACTTCGCGTTCCGCCTCCAAACCGACCGCCTGACCATGGATCTCGACGGGCCGGCGTCGCGGGTGGCGGCGGTGGAGCAGGAGCTCAGCCGCGCAATCATCGAGGCGACGGTGGACGAGGCGCGCTTCAGCAGCGGTCGCACTTCGCTCGTCAAATACCTGTCCACTGGCGCATAGGTAGTCTGCTCCGCCGTGCTACAGCCGGTTTCGGTCGGTAACAAGAGCCTCGCCGACTACACACATTTGGCCGGAAGGCCGCTCATCCAGGAGATCCGCGAGTTGGCGGAGGATCTCCAGGGTCTGCGCGTCCTTCATCTCTCAGCGACCGCCTTCGGCGGCGGCGTCGCTGAGATCCTCTACACGTTGATCCCGCTGATGAACGACGTCGGCATCGAGGCCGAGTGGCAGATCATGCTCGGGCGCGAGGAGTTCTACAACGCGACGAAGCGCCTGCACAACGCGCTCCAGGGCAGCCCGGACTCGCTCACCGACGAGGAATGGCAGATCTACGAGCGCTACAACAGGCTCAACGCGACCGAGATCTCCGGCGGCTGGGACGTGATCATCGTCCACGATCCCCAGCCCGCGGCGATCCGCGGCCACGTGCCCGACCTGGGCAAGACCTGGATCTGGCGCTGCCACATCGACCTGTCCACTCCCAACCCGGACGCGATCGAGCACCTGGTGCCGCACGTGCGCGAGTACGACGCGTCGGTCTGGCACCTGCAGCAGTACGTGCCGGCAGGCATCAACGGCGCGGGCTCGGTGAATATCTGTCCCCCGGCGATCGACCCGCTGTCGCCGAAGAACATGGCCCTCTCGCCCGAGGACGCCGCCTACGTCTGCGACCAGTTCGGCATCGACGTCGACCGGCCGCTCATGTGCCAGGTCTCGCGCTTCGATCCCTGGAAGGACCCGATCGGGGTGATCGACGCCTACCGGCAGGTCACCGCCGAGATGCCCGAGGTGCAGCTGGCTCTGGTCGGCTCGATGGCCACGGACGACCCCGAGGGCTGGGAGTTCTTCAACTCCACGATGGCCTACGCCGACGGGGACCCCGACATCCACATCCTCAACAATCTCAATAACGTCGGGGCGATCGAGGTGAACGCCTTCCAGTCGCAGGCCGACGTGGTGATCCAGAAGTCCACCCGCGAGGGCTTCGGGCTGACCGTGTCGGAGGCGCTCTGGAAGGGCCGCCCATTCATCGGCGGAGACGTCGGCGGAATCCCGCTCCAGGTCCAGGACGGCACGACCGGCTTCCTCGTCTCCTCGCCCGAGGAGTGCGCCGACCGCTCCCTGCGGATTCTGCGCGAGCCCGACCTCGGCAAGCAGCTCGGCCGCGCGGGCAAGGAGCACGTCCGCAAGCACTTCCTGACGCCGCGGCTGCTGCGCGACTGGCTCAACATCTTCCGGGGCCACCGATGACCAAGGACGTCGCGCTCGTCCTCGTGTCGAACCGCGGCCCCGCCACCTTTGACGATGGTGAGCCGCGGCGCGGCGGCGGCGGGCTGGTCACCGCGCTCACCGGCCTCGTGAACCATCGCGACGCCGTCTGGGTCGCCTCCGCGATGAGCGACGGTGATGTGGAGGAGAGCCGTCGCCACGACGGCAAGAGCTTCGACGTCGACCTCGACGGGACGAACTACCGCATCAAGCTCGTCGAGAGCGATCCAGAGGCCTACGACCGCTTCTACAACGTCGTGGCCAACCCGATGTTGTGGTTCATCCAGCACTACCTCTGGGATCTGTCCAACGCACCGGACATCCGCCGTCACGAGGTCGACGCCTACGAGAAGGGCTACGTCGCCGTCAACCAGGACCTGGCAACCGCCGTGCTCGAGGAGCTCGAGGGCATTGACGAAGCGGTCGTGATGCTCCACGACTACCACCTCTACGTGGCGCCGAAGCTGATCCGTGCTGAGCGCCCGGACCTGTTCCTGCACCACTTCGTGCACATCCCGTGGACCCAGCCGGACGCCTGGCGCGTCCTGCCGGCGGACATGCGCGAGGACATCTACGAGGGCATCCTCTCCAACGACATCATCGCGTTCCACACGCGCTCCTACCAGCGCAACTTCATGCTCTGCTGCCGCGAGCTGTTCGACCTCAACGTCGACGAGGAGAAGGGCATCGTGCACTTCGAGGACCGCGAGGTCTGGGTGCGGCCCTACCCGTTGCCGATCTCCGCCGAGACCTTCCAGCGGACCGCGCAGCGGCCGGCCGTTCACGAGTACGAGCGCGACATCCTGCGCCGCCGGCGCGAGCACCTGATCCTGCGCGTGGACCGCGCCGACCTGTCCAAGAACGTGCTGCGCGGCTTCGCGGCCTTTGACCTGTTCCTGGAGCAGCACCCCGAGTTCAAGGAGCAGGTGACCTTCATCGCGCACCTGATCCCCTCCCGCCAGGACGTCGTGGAATACGCCGAGTACCTCGAGCGGATCGAGGCGCTTGTGGCGGTGGTCAACCACCGCCACGGCACGACCGACTGGATGCCGATCGACCTGCGGCTGCGCGAGAACCTCGAGGAGGCGATCGCGGCGTACAAGCACTACGACCTGCTGATGGTCAACGCGATGTTCGACGGCATGAACCTGATCGCCAAGGAAGGGCCGCTCGTCAACGAGCGAAACGGCGTGTCGCTCTTGAGCGAGAACACGGGTGCGCACGAGGAGCTGGCCGACTTCGCGCTGTCGGTCAACCCCTTCGACGTGCAGGACCAGGCGGACGCGATCCACCGAGCCCTGAGCATGTCCGCCGAGGAGCGCTCCTGGCGCGCCCAGGGGCTCAAGCGCATCGTGACCGCGCGCGACCCCGGCCACTGGGTCGACGACCAGCTGGCCGACATCGAGTCAAAGCGCCGCGGCGGAGCGCCGGTGGCTTCGTAGCTCGGCACGGGCCGCGGAGTCCATTGTCGACTTAGCGGTGGCGGAGACCGCTAACTCGACAACGACGCCCTCAGAGGCCCGGATCCGGAGTGAACTCCGCCGACGGCAACGGTGTTGTCGGCGGCGCCGGTTCGGGGGGACGCGGGGTGACCGGAGCGGGCGGGACGGACGGAACGACCTCCTTGGCTGCCCGTCGTTGCGCAGCGCGGCGGCGCAGGGTCGGGGGACGCTCAGCGCGACGCCGCCTCCGCCGATCCTTCCCCCGCCGCTCGCGGTCGCCCACCACGGCCCGCGGTGCGACCTGCGGCCGCTCCTCACGGCGCTCGGACTCCGGCGGCCCGAGCGGCTCCACCGGCTCCGGCCCCGCCGAACCCCGGCATCCGCGGCCGCCCGTTACGACCAAGACCCCTGCCGCGAGCAACACGAGCAGGCGTCCGACATTGGCCCATCGCACTCGTCGCCAGAGCGCCCCCGGGGCTCCTGAGCGGCTCTGGTTCATCTCCGGCTAAGCGGCTGGGAACGCCGGTTCGCCCCGGGCGCGCACCCTGCCCACTGCTAACCTGCCCCGCTCCATGGCAGGCCTCTACGACCTCATGCTGCTGCTCGATCCCACCGCTCCCGAGGAGCGCCGCGCGGCGGCGATCTCCGAGGCCGAGTCCCTGATCGGCTCGGGCGGCGAGCTCGTCGACCAGTACGACTGGGGTCACCGCCGGATGGCCTACGAGATCGATCACCGGCCCGACGCCGAGTACCGGCTCTACCAGTTCAAGGGCGACAACGACCTGCTCGAGCAGCTGAACCGGCGCCTGCGCATCGCCGACGGCGTGCTGCGCTTCCGGATCATCAAGATCAGGCCCGGCCAGCCGACTCCGCCGCCGCCCGAGCAGCAGACCCCGCGTCGCCGCGACGACCGCGAGCCACAGGACACGCGCGTCGCCGCCCGCGCCGCCGCGGACGCCCCGCCGCCCGAGGAGTAGCGCCCCCCGGGTCCGAGGAGGGGCGCCCCGGCCTACCCCGCCGGCAGGCCTCTCGCCGGCTCGAATGTCGCCCCCGAGCGCCCTGTGTAACGGCTTTGCCAAACAAGCCGCACCCTCCAGCAACTTCCTGTCAGATCCGGCCCATCGCCTCCGACCCCATTCGTACACTCGACCGACAGCTATCGAAGCCGTCTTAGGACGACGCCGAAGGGAGTAGGACGCCTCATGGCAGCCTCCAACATAAATCGCGTGATCATCACGGGGAACCTCACCCGCGATCCGGAGCTTCGCTCCTTGCCGAGCGGGACCTCGGTCTGCAACCTGCGCGTGGCGTGCAACACCCGCCGCAAGGACAACTCGACGGGCGAATGGGTCGACAAGCCCAACTACTTCGACGTCACCGTCTGGGGGGCACAGGGAGAGAACTGCTCCCAGTACCTGTCCAAGGGGCGCCCAGTGGCGATCGACGGGCGGCTCGAGTGGCGCGAGTGGCAGGACAAGGAAACCGGCAAGACTCGCCAGTCGGTAGATATCATTGCCGACTCCGTCCAGTTCCTCGGCTCCCGAGAGGGCAACGAGAACGGTGGCCGCTTCACGCCGCAGAGCGACGTGCCGGCAGACACCGGAGACTTCCAGACCGCGCCCGCAGGCGCCGGGGGCTCGGACGACGACATCCCGTTCTGACCCCGAAGTAGCGAGTACGCAGGAGCAAATAGGTGGCCAAGCAGCGTGGAGGAAGGGCGACGAGCACGGACCGCAAGCGCGGCCGCGGCAAAGGCGTCCCCGGCGGAGGGCGGCGCAAGCCGTGCCCGTTCTGCCGTGACAAGGTCGACATCGTCGACTACAGAGACCTCGCATCGTTGCGCCGGGCGATCAGCGACAAGGGCAAGATCCGCTCCTCTCGCGTCACCGGCGCGTGCCGCCGCCACCAGTCCCAGCTCGCGAACGCCGTCAAGCGCGCTCGAGAATTGGGCCTCCTCCCGTACGTCGCCGACCGGTGATGGCTGCAAACCTTCGCCTGGCTATGTCATCGGGTCTCCGCGTGCCCAGCACGCGGTCGACCCTGCTTCCTCGCCAGGCTCGGTTTTCGCAATCACATTCACCGGTCCGTTAGGACGGAAGACCAGGTAATGGCCCAGGCAATCCTCTTGAAGGACACGGACACGCTCGGCGAGCGCGGTGACGTCATCGACGTCTCGCCCGGCTATCTCCGCAACTTCCTCGTCCCCCGCAAGATCGCTCAGCCGGCCACGCCGGCGGCGATCGCGGACTCGCAGCGTCGTCGTGACGCTGTCGAGCGCGCCGCCACCGAGGCGGCGGCTAAGGCCGAGGAGACCGCGGCGCTGCTGCGCAAGACCGTGCTCACGATCTCCCACCAGGCAGGTGACGACGGCCGGCTGTTCGGCTCGGTCACCTCACAGGAGATCGTGGATGCGATCCGCCAGGCGCGGAGCGTGCGGCTCGACAAGCGCCGCGTGCTGCTCGAGGACGCCATCAAGACAACGGGCACTCACATGGTCACCGTCGAGGTCGCGGACGGCGTGACGGCTGACATCAAGACAATCGTCACACCGCAGGCGTAGTTCGCCCCGGTGGCAGTCGCTGCCCCGCCTGAGTCCGCGGGAAGCGTCCCTCCGCACAACGAGGAGGCAGAGGCCTCCGTCCTGGGCGCCATCCTGCTCACCGAGCAGGCGCTCGACGGCGTGCTGCTCGAGGTCGGGCTGAAGGCCGACCACTTCTACCGCCCGCGCCACGGGCGCATCTTCGAGGCGATGATCCGCCTCAAGGAGAAGGCGGAGCCAGAGGCGGTCGACGCCCTGACCGTATGCGCGAACCTGCGGTCGCACGGCCAGCTCGAGGAGGCCGGCGGCGAGGCCTACGTCCACTCGCTGCCCACGGTCGTGCCCGCAGTTGGCGCGGTCCTCGACTACGCGCGCCTCGTGCGAGACGACGCGATGATGCGCGCCGTCCTCTCCACCACACGCGAGATCCAGACGGAGGTGCTAGCCCACCGCGGCGACCCCCGGGACCTGATCGAGCGCGCCGAGTCGGCCCTGTTTCGGATCGGTCATGACACCGGCAAGGGCGAGATGCGCTCGATCGAGGACGTCCTCCATGACGAGATGGACAAGCTCGTCGAGCTCTCCAAGGGAGACGTCGGACTCACCGGCGTGCCGTCGGGCTTCCCCGACCTCGACGACCTCACGGGCGGCTTCCAGAACGGGAACCTGGTGGTGCTGGCGGCCAGGCCCGCAATGGGCAAGAGCGCACTTGCCACCAACTTCGCCGAGAACGCGGCCGTGGATCACGGCAAGTCGGTCGCCCTGTTCTCGCTGGAGATGTCCGAGACCGAGCTCGCCCACCGCTTCCTGGCCTCGCGGGCCCGCGTGTCGAGCGACGAGCTGCGCAAGGGCAGGGTCAAGGCCGAGCGCTGGAACAAGGTCAACCAGGCGGCGGGCAAGCTGGCGAGCGCCCCGCTCTACATCGACGACTCGAGCGACCTCGGCATCCTCGAGCTCCGCGCAAAGGCGCGGCGCCTCGCGGCCCGCCACGGCCTCGGAATGGTGATCGTCGACTACCTCCAGCTCATGCGCCCCGAGGGACGCTCCGACAGCCGCGTCGAGCAGATCGGCCAGATCAGCCGCGGCCTGAAAATCCTCGCGCGCGAGCTCGACGTGCCCGTGGTAGCGATCTCACAGCTCTCCCGGGCGGTGGAATCGCGCAATCCGCCCGAGCCGATGCTGTCGGACCTTCGTGAATCGGGCTGCTTGACGGGCGACTCTCGTGTGTACCTGCCCGACACCGGCGAGTATCAGCCGATCCGCGAGCTCGTCGGAGACTCCGGCTTCAACGTAATGGCCCTCAATACCGAGACGTGGAAGTTGGAGAAGCGCGAGTGCACCCGCGCCTTCGCGACCGGCCGCAAGCCAGTATTTCGGCTGACGACCGGGCTGGGACGAACAATCCGGGCCACGCCAAACCACAAGTTCCTGTCATTCGATGGCTGGAAGAGGCTCGATGAGCTGGAGATTGGCGAGCGACTGGCGCTCCCCCGAGAACTGGGCGGGCCGCCGGCCCAGTCAATGTCCGGGGACGAGCTCGCGCTGCTGGGACATTTGATCGGCGACGGCTGCACACTGCCACGCCACACGATCCAATACACGACCAACGAACTGCGTCTCGCCCGGACGGTCGCCGACTTGTCGACTCGGGTCTTTGGCGACACCGTCTCGCCGAGAATCCATCCGGAGCGCACGAGTGGGATGACCACCCGCGAATTTCAAGCCGGCCTGGGGACTGCCTACTGCGGAACCGCGCTTTACCGCACGAACCTCTCGCGTGAACGCGCCACTCGCGCGGCTCGTGTCTGCGGCTCGGACGAACTGCGAGACCTCGCCGACAGCGACGTCTACTGGGACTCCATCGCCTCGATCGAGGCCGACGGCGAGGAGGAGGTCTACGACCTGACGATCGATGAGCTCCACAACTTCGTCGCCGACGACATCGTGGTCCACAACTCGATCGAGCAGGACGCCGACCTGGTGATGTTCGTCTACCGCGACGAGTACTACAACCAGGAGTCCGAGCGGCTCGGTGAGGCCGACCTGATCGTCTCCAAGCACCGCAACGGGCCGATCGGCAGGATCACTCTCAGCTTCCTGCCGAAGTACCCGAAGTTCGCCAGCCTCTACAGGGACCGTGGCGCCGGGCCCGCCCTGCCGGCCGAGAACGGGTCCGGCTGACGTGCTGCGCCGGGTTGACGGCAGCGAGGAGCCTGGCTACTGCCCGTATGGCGAGTGCGACGGCTCCACGTGGATCCTCGACGAGGAGAGCAACCACTCCCGGGAGTGCCGCTGCCGAGAGCAGCGCCAGCGGAAGTCGGTCAGCGGCGGGGTCGGCACGGGCATCGGCCGGCGCTTTCTCGAGGTCTCGTTCGAGCGCGAGCCGGTGGTTTCGCTCGATCCCGCCCTGCTGCGGCGCGTGAGGGCCTTCACCCGAGACATCGGACGCAATCTCGAGGACGGCAAGGGCCTGTGGTTCGACGGCCCGGTTGGAACCGGGAAGAGCTCGCTCGCGATCCTCGTGGCCAAGGCGGCCAAGGAGGCCGGGCGCTCGTATGCCGTCTACCCGATGCCGCGCCTGCTCGCCGAGATCAAGCGCACGTTCGATCGCGACTCGAGTGACAGCTACATGGGCTTCTTTCGGCGCCTCTGCACCGTCGACGTCCTGGTGCTCGACGATCTCGGGGCCGAAAAGCAGACCGAGTGGGTGCTCGAACAGCTCTATTCGATCGTCAACGAGCGCTGGCAGGACCGGCGCTCGATCGTCGTTACCACCAACATCCCGGACCCGGACCCCGAAGGGCCCGCGCGCCAGTTGCGTTCGAGCGTGCGCGACCTGCGCGAGGCGGTGGCCTCCGGGCGCGTCAGCGGGCGAGACCTCGACGACCTCAAGCGCATGGTCGAGCGGGTGGAACGCGTGGCGGCGCAGGTCGGTGAGCTCGAGGTGGCGGCGGACTACGACCCGATCCTGCGGCTGCGGCGCCAGATCGGCTCACGCACCGTGTCGCGTCTGATCGAGATCTGCGACGACCCGCTCCCCATCATGGGCGATGACCTGCGCATGGCCGCGCAGGGTGCGTAGGCGCCCAGCCTCCCTAGACTCGATCGCGCGTATGCCGGGACTTGTGATCGTGGGCGCCCAATGGGGCGACGAAGGGAAGGGCAAGGTCGTCGACCTGCTCGCCGAGCAGGCCGATCTGGTGATCCGCTTCCAGGGTGGAAACAACGCCGGTCACACGATCGTCCGCGACGGCGAGACCTTCAAGTTCCATCTGATCCCGTCCGGGATCCTCTATCCGGGCAAGCTGTGCGCGATCGGCAACGGCGTGGTCGTCGACCCGCGGGTGCTGACGGAGGAGATCGCCGAGCTTTCGCGCCGGCGCATCGACCTGAGGGGCTTGCGCGTGTCCGCCAACGCCCATCTGATCATGCCGTACCACAAGCTGCTCGATCACGCGGGAGAGGCGAAGCTCGGCAAGCTCCAGATCGGGACCACCCGCCGCGGGATCGGTCCCTGCTACGCCGACAAGGCCGCCCGGCTTGGCATCCGCATGCAGGACCTGCTCGACGAGAAGATCCTCCGCAAGAAGATCAACGCGGCCATGGAGCCAAAGCGCCTGATGCTGCGGCCGTTCGCCAAGCAGCCGGAGCTCGACCTCCACGCCATGACCGAGGAGTTTCGCGTGCTCGGGCATCGGCTCGAGCCCTACATCGCGGACACGCCGCCGATCGCCTGGCGAGCTCTTGACGAGGGCAGTCTCGTGGTCTTCGAGGGCGCCCAGGGAGCCCTGCTCGACATCGACCACGGCACCTACCCCTTCGTCACCTCCTCCAACACCGTCGCCGGCGCCGCCTGTGCCGGCGCCGGGGTCGGGCCGCGCTCGATCGACGATGTCTGGGGGATCGCCAAGGCCTACGCCACGCGAGTGGGAGCAGGACCGTTTCCGACGGAGCTCGACGATGCTCTCGGCGAGCGCATCCGCGACGCCGGCGGCGAGTTCGGGACCACCACCGGCCGCCCACGGCGCACGGGCTGGATCGACCTCGTCGCGCTTCGCTACGCCACCCGCATCAACGGACTCACCGGGCTCGTGGTGACCAAACTCGACGTCCTGACGGGGATCGACCCGCTGCACGTCGGTGTGCGCTACCACGGACCGGGCGGCGCGACGTTCGACGAGTTCCCGTACCACCAGTCGATCGTGCACAAGGTGCAGGGCGATCTGGTCGCCCTGCCGGGCTGGCAGGAGGACATCACCGGCTGCCGGTCGATCCACGAGCTTCCCGCGAACGCCCAGGCCTATCTCGAGTTCATCTCGGATTTCCTGGACGTCCCGGTGGTGATGGTGGGCGTGGGACCCGCCCGCGACCAGATGATCTGGACCGGGGCTGCCGAGACACTCGGTCCGGCCGCCGCGGGACGCCGCTAGCGAGCCCTCAGGCCTTGACCACGTGCGTCTGCACGATCATGTCGTGCAGGGCGCGGTTCTCGTCGTCCCAGAGCGGCCAGAGGATGTCCAGCAGCCACGGCAGGACGGGGATGATCGACGATGCGATGCCTACGAGCAAGAACTTGATCACCACCTCGCGCAGCGCGGCCCATGCGAAGGTCATGCGGTCGTGGTGATCGTGCAGGACGCGGATGCCGATCAGCTGTTTGCCCCAGGTCTGGCCGTTGTGCTCGCCCTGGCGGGCCATGGTCGCCGGCGCGTAGAGCAGGGCGATGGCCGCGACGATCAGAACCCACAGGAACGAGACTCCGACGATCGCCCAGGCGGACGCGTCGTCGTCTCCGCCGGTGATGCCGACGGAGCCCCCTACCAAGATCAGGAAGAGGGCGACCGCTGGGATGCTGATGATCAGGCCGTCGATGATCGCCGCCGCCACGCGGCTGCCCCAGCTCGCGAGCGGCTGGCCTACCCAGGCCGCGTCGCTCCGCGCGGGGGCGATCGGCTGCTGCCAGCCGCTCGGTGGGACCGGCCCGCCGTAGCCGGGCGCGGCCTCGGGGCCCGGAGGCGCCGGTGGGCCCACCGGAGGTGCCTGCGGAACGGCCGGCGGCGGCTGGAGCCCGGGTAGCGGCGAGGAC
>JBEVKF010000149.1:0-21763 GCA_040509755.1 Thermoleophilaceae bacterium
GCCTCCCATGTCGCCTGGTCCTCCCACCAAGGAGGCAATAGAGAGATGAGCGCCGCTCCCACCACCCAACGCGCACGAGGGCCCTGACACCCTCACCGCCGGTTGACAACCCCACCCTCCTTCATAGAGACGAGAAGCGGAAGTAGAGCCTCGCTAAGACTCGACCAGGACGAGGAAGACATAGACCCGCTGACGACGACGGTGCCAGCGGCCATCGCCAAGCGCGGGGCTCTCGTACCAGTGGGAGCAGTCGCGGCCGCCAACTACTTTCAGGGCTGCCTCGACGAGCGTGAGCGGCTCGTCCAAGCTGGCGCCCTGCACTTGCAGCTCGGCCAAGACCTTGGCGCCATCGACCTCAGCGAACCCGTCTGGCACTAAAGGATGCGGACGGCAAGCTCTCGATCCCCGACGGGGCGATCGTGGTGGAGCGCGGCAAGACCCGCTGGTGCTGCCTGGTTGAGGTCAAGACGAGCGGTGCGCCCTTGAAGGCTGAGCAGGTCAACCGCTATCTGGACATGGCGCGCGAGCATCGCCTCGACGCGGTGCTGACTATCTCCAACGAGATCACAGCTACGCCGGCGGACAGCCCGGTGAACGTGGACGGGCGGAGGCTGCGAGCCGTCAAGCTGTAGCACCTGTCGTGGTGGCGCTTTCTCACCGAGGCCATCGTTCACCATCGCCATCGCGGAATCGCCGACCCCGACCAGGCTTGGATTCTCAGGGAACTGGTCGCCTATCTCGACCATGAGAGGTCCGGCGCCGCAGGCTTCCAGGATATGGGTGACAAGTGGGTGAGCGTGCGGAACGCCGTGACCAACGGCACGCTCCGAGCGGAGATGCTGATGCGCGTGAAGTCGCCGCCCGCTGGGACCAGTTCATCGACTCGCCCATCATCGGGGCGCGACCGGGTAGGAAGCTTCGCCGTCGACACTGCTTGCGGAGCCTACGCCGGGTGGCGTGACTTCGCGTAGCCGCGCGAGCAAGCGCGGCGGTTTCGATCGTGGATACCCGTAGGCTTATGGCGTGACGACCTGGGAGTGGCTGCTGCTTGCCCTTGCGGTTTTGCTGCTCGTGTACGTCGTCCTGGTCTTGGCACTCGTATTGGCGGGCCGCCGCAGCGATGCTCGCGCCGTGGCGGACTTCATCCCGGACTGCATCGTGTTCTTCAAGCGGTTGCTGGGCGACTCCCGTGTCGGTTGGTGGCGCAAGGCGCTCCTTGCCGGTCTGATCGGATACCTGGCAATGCCGTTAGACCTCGTCCCCGACTTCATCCCGGTCGCTGGGCACCTCGACGATGCAATCGTCGTCGTCCTGGTCTTGCGCACGCTGCTGCGCGGGTCGGGCGGGCCGCTTCTACGCGAACACTGGCCCGGTTCAGAGCGATCTCTGCGGATGATCCAGCGTTTCGCCTAACGGCTGATTCCACGCTCGGGTCGGCGCGTCGTTTGCGCCACCAGCCGTGTGAGAAATGCCCGGCACGCACCACGAGCGGCAGGTCCCGGAGGTTTCCGACGAAGGGTCGAGGGGGGGCTCCCCCAGACAGAGATAGACGAGGGCGCCACCCGCAACCGTGGCGCCCTCCGAAAATGACGCGGCTACCCGGCGACGACGTCGAAGAGCCCGACGAAGCCCAACCTGTAGTGCGGTGTGCCGTCAGGAGTCGTTATCGGACAGAAGTAGCCGTACTGCCCAGGGACCGTGAGGTCGAACTGCTTCTGGTGTTCCTTCCCCGGTGGTGAGAAGACCGCCCCCGCCTCGAAAGCCCCCTCTGGCGGCGGAGCCCCGGCGTCGACAGCGTCGAGCACCTCGACGAACTCGTCGACCGTGAGGCCTTCCGGCAGCCCGCCGACGACGGCCAGGACATGTGGCCCGATCGAGTTATTGATCAACCGGACTTTGTACGTGTCCGCCGGAACCGGAAACACCGAAGGGGATGTTGTAACCACGAACCGGATCGACCCACTCGAGAAATCGTCGGTGACGGTCGCCTGAACCTTTGTCGGTGCTGTTGCACTGGCGACCGATGCCGGTAGGGCGAGTGCCGCGGACGCTACGAGCATTAGGCCCAGGGCACACCATCTGCTGCTACGCATGGGCTCCTCCGTTCGTCGGATTAGCCTCCCGCGCCGAGCCTCTCAGACCGCGTATCGGCCGTCAACTTGACGGGATCCCTTAGCGCGTCGGGCGGACCCGGAGGTTTCACAAGGGGGCCGAGGGGGGCCCCCTTGCCACGTGTCCGTCCGATTCTCCGAGGACAACCACGGTACGAAAGGAGGTGATTCCCCTGAGCGAACAGGACAAGCATGTCCAGCCAGAGAAGGTCGAGCAGCGCAAAGGCGTCATGAACGACGTCGTGCTGCCCGTCATTCAGACCGGGGCCGGCGGCGCTGCCGCTGGCGCGGCGAACGCCTGGCTTAGCAACAAGCTCGGCGGCGGCCAGAAGCAGCCGCCGCCAAAGAAGGACAACTAGGTCAGCCTGAGCACGAGCGCCGTCCCCACGACGGGCGGCGCCCGCAGGCTCTTGGAAGCCGGCCGCAGTTTGGCAGGGCGCTCGGACTGGCGCGCTCGCGCAGGCGCCGCGCAGAAACGGAACCCGAACGGAACCCCGCGCGCCTACCGATCGGCCACGATCCCGCTGCGGGCTGCGACCGATGGGCGCGGCTGGGTTCGAACCAGCGACCTCTCGCGTGTGAGGCGAGCGCGGGCCGCTGCCGTTACTGCATCTCTCGCGAACGCCTGCCAATCGACACTCGACTACAGGCGCCTCTGGCGTCTGTTGCGAGCTGTTGCGCTCTGCCGCGTCCACGAGCGCTCCCGTAGCGGCTTCGAGCAGGGTGGGTGACCGAGTGCCGTCTGGCGGGTCCTCGTCAGCGCCGCATGTCCGCCGGCAACTCGTGCGCATGCGCAGGCATTGGACCGCACTTCTAAAGCCCCCGCCGCGACGAGGCTGGCGCATTGTGGGGCGCGCACCCGGCGGCGAGTGCTGGCGCGCAGCGGGCGCACAGGTTCTAAAAGACGCGGGTTTGCAGGTAGTTTCGGACGCCGCCGGTCTATCCAACCGGCGGTCGGCAGCGGGATGGGCGCAGGTCTAGAAGACCCGGGCGGGGTCGCCTCGGCGCGACTTGGTTAGTCGGCGGCGGTGACTGCGGCCAGCGCTTCCTCGCGGGAAGAGTGGATCGGAAAAACCCTGTCGAGCCCGGTGATCTCGAAGATCTTGGTGATGTTGTCGTCGGTGCAGACGAGTGCCAGCGAGCCTCCGGCGGGCCGGAGGCGCTTGACGCCGCCGACGAGCACGCCGAGCGTCGTCGAGTCGATGAAGGTGGCCTTCGACAGGTCGACCACGATCTGCTTCTTGCCCGACTCGATCAGCTCGACCATGCGCTCCTTGAACTCGGGCGCGGTATACAGGTCGACCTCGCCGCCCAGCTCGATCACATGGGTCTCGTCGTCGATGGCCTCGTCTTCGATGTGGAAGTTCAAGCTCTTCTCCCCGGGTTGGTCCTTCTCGCTCGGCCGGCAGTTGCGAGCGAAGGGTACGTCAGCCGCTCGGTTGCTGCTCGGGCGGGACCGGCTTCTTCAGTTGCTCGACCTGCTTCTCCACCTGCTTGCGTAGGTCCTTCGGCGCGAGGTCCACCGCTTTCTGGCCCGCCAGATCGGCCGTTCGCGTGTCCCCGGCCGTCACGGCACGCTGAACGAGCGCGAGGTATGCCTGGAAATCGTTCTGGCGCTCGGCCACGATCTGCATGGCGCGCTGCGCCTGCTTAGGCTGATCCAGCCCGGCGGGGTCGTAGATCTGGAGAGCCAAACGCGCCAGGGAGTCGGATGGCTTGTCCACGGCGTCCACGTAGCGCACCCAATAGGTCGATGCCTTGCGCAGGTCGGCCTTCGCTTCCGGCGGGAACTCAGTCGCTCCCGACTCGAGGCGAGCGGACGCAAGCGCGAAGTTGTCGCGCACCAGCGTCGCGAGCAGCGCCTCGTTGGCGGGGGACGCAGCCAAGCGCTTCTCGTTTCGTTCGATGCGCTCCTCGAGCTGGCTGTTGTCGCCGCCGCTGTCTTCGCTCTTGAAGGCGTCGACCAAGCCGCCCGACACGTCGCCCCCGATCCCGAACAGCACCAGTCCGCCACCCATCAACAGGGCAAGGAACAGGTAAGTGACCTGAACCGCGCGGCGGCGTCGTCCTCTGAGGTCGAAAAGCATGCGCGCGAAAGGCTAGCTGGAGCCCTCCGGTGCGGGCTGGTCCACGACATCGGCGAGCGGCCGTCCCCAGGCGGCCGCCATCAGAATGCTGACCTCGTAGAGCATGTAGAGCGGTATCGACTCGAGCACGAGCGTCAGCGGATCGAGGGTCGGCAGGAGCGAGGCCAAGACAACGATCACCACTACGGCGTAGCGACGTCCCTTTCGGAGCTTCTCGGCGTTGGTGAGGCCGAGCTTGCACGCGGCCAGGATCCCGACTGGAATCTGGAAGCCGAGGCCCATGGCGAGCATCAGGAGCGTGACGAACGAGTAGTAGTCGCGAGCCCGCACCTGGGTGTTGAACTCGTCGGCGTTGAAGTTGAGCAGGAAGTCGAGCGCCGGGGTGAGGACGATGAAGTAGCAGAACACCACGCCCGTGATGAACAGGATGGGCACCATCAGCAGCAACGGGGTGGCCACCCGGCGCTCGCTTGGGCTGAAAGCGGGCAGAACGAAGGCGTAGAGCTGGTAGAGGATCACCGGCAGCGCGATCAGCATGGCGGCGTACGCCGAGGTGGTGAGGGTGGTGTAGAACGCCTCGGCCGGCCCCAGCGTGATCGGCTCGTCGATCTTGTCGGGCAGCGGGTGGTTGACGATCTCGAGGACGAGGTCGTTCTGCCAGCCGGTCAGCGCCCAAGCCGCCCCGAAGGCGAGCGCACAGATGATCAGCCGAGTGCGCAGCTCGTCGAGATGATCGATGACCGAGAGCCGGTCATCGTGCGATATCGGCCGAATTCGCCGCACGCCCTACGCGGCCCCGCGGCTAGGAGTTCTGCTCGGAGGCCGTGGTCGTCTTAGTGGTCGTGGTCGTCGTCGTCCCCGGCTCGGGCACTTCGGCCGAGCTCTCGGTGAGCTCGTCCTTGTCCTTGCCGGTGACCGAGTCCTTGAACTCGCGCATTCCACGTCCCATCGATCGGCCCAGATCAGGCAGGCGCTTCGGACCAAAAATGATCAGGACGATCACAAGGATGATCACGATCTCGAGCGGGCCTGGAGTCCACATGGCCTGACTGATGGTAGCCGTTGCTGAAGCCGTCGCCCGGAATTGGCAGGATCCCCCTCCATGACGAGCTCGGTTCTCTCCGACGGCACGATCCGGCGCTTGGTCGCTGAAGGCCGCATCAAGATCGACCCTTGGGACCCGAAGATGGTTCAGCCGGCGAGCATCGATCTCAAGCTCGGCGGTTCCTTCCGCGTCTTCCATAACCACAAGATCAAGGCCATCGATCTGGCGGCCCCGCCGTCGGACTTGACCGAGCACGTCCGAGTGGACCAGGGCGACGAGTTCGTGATCCACCCCACCGAGTTCGTCCTGGGCCGGACGACCGAGGTCGTTGAGCTGCCGGACGACGTGGTGGCGCGTATAGAAGGGAAGAGCAGCCTCGGCCGCCTCGGCCTGATCGTCCACGCCACCGCGGGCTTCGTCGACCCCGGCTTCAGCGGTTCGCTCACCCTGGAGATCACCAACTTCAACTCGGTTCCGATCGTCCTGCGTCCAGGCCTGCCGATCGCTCAGCTCTCGTTCATGACCTTGGACCTCCCCGCCGAGCGGCCCTACGGGCATCCCGATCTCGGGAGTCACTACCACGGCCAGACCGAGGCCACCGAGTCCCGCTATGAGGGCGGGCCGGCAAGGCCGCGCTGAGCTGTAGCGCAACCGGATCTCGCAGCGCAGCGTAAGTAACGGCGGGTTCGCCGGTCGGACGTTTGCGAGAGTCCGAAAGTCCTTCTTCAAGTTCGGCCTCCGTATGCCGATACCGGAGCAAGAGGATGAGAGAAATGGAAAGCCACGACGAACAGACCCACTACGTAAAGCGCGTAGTCCTCCCCAGCGGGAAGACGATCGAAGTCGTCTACTTCAGGGAGACCGGCCAGCCGCTTGCGAGCACCGAGGCTTCCACCGAATTGGTCCCCCAGGCGCCCCAGCATCCGCCCGCCGAGGCCGATCAGGATCTCAACGTCTGCATCGATTGCTCCTCCGAGCTCGTCTACCCCGTTCAGTGGGACGAGTCGGGACCGGAGAACTGGAGCGTCCTACTCCACTGCCCGAACTGCGGCGTCTATCGCGAGGGCATCTTCACCCAGGACACGGTCGAGTCCTTCGACGAGGAAATCGACCGCGGCGCCGACGCGCTGGCCCGCGACTACAAGCGCCTGATGCGCGCGAACATGGCCGAGGAGATCGAGCGCTTCGTGGGCGCCCTCAAGGCCGACGCCATCATCCCCGAAGACTTCTAGCCGCCGCTAGGCATACCGCTCCACCACCCCATCTGCGACGAGGTGGAGGGCGCGAAGGCGAGCGGGGGGCAGATCGAGCGAGTCCAGACGGGACTTCGCCTCAGCCACGTGGCCGAGCGCGTCCTTGCGCGCCTGCTCCAGCGCCCCGGTTGCGGCGATGCGATCGCAGATCTCCTCCGCAGCAGCGGCGGTCAGGTCCGGGCGAAGCTCGCTCAGCGCAGGGTCGCTGCGGCGCGCCAGGATCAGGGGCAGCGTGACCGTGCCGTCGAGCAGGTCGGTGCCGCGCGGCTTGCCGGTCCGCTCCACGGGGCCCGAGACGTCGAGCACGTCGTCGAGCATCTGGAATGCCAGGCCCACGCGTTCGCCAAAACGCCCGACCGAGTCGGCGAGCTCGGGCCGGCCGCCCAACAGCGCCCCGAGGCGGCACGAAGCCTCGAATAGGCTCGCCGTCTTGAGGCGGCAGCGCTCGAGGTAGCGCTCCGGGGTCACGTCCGGCTTCCAGGCGTCGGCACGCTGCATCAGCTCCCCGCGAGCAAGGGCCGACGACGCACCCGAGAGCGCCCGCACCGCATCCTCACTGCCCGTCGAGGCGAGCTCCGCAAACGCACGCGAGAAGAGCAGGTCGCCCGTGGCCGTGGCGGCGAGCCGGCCGCCCTCCGCGAAGACCGTGGCCTTGCCCCGGCGCAACGGGGCCCGGTCGAGCACGTCGTCGTGGACGAGCGTCGCCATGTGCAGCAGCTCGACCGCGGACGCCGCCGCGACCAGGGGCCCCTCCTCGTCGCCGCCCGAGCAGAGGAACACGAGCATTGGCCGCAGGCGCTTGCCACCCGCCAACAGGGTGCCGGCCGCGTGCCGGCCGAGCTCCCTGCCGTGGCCTTCGGCCACCTCACCGAGCCGTGCCTCGGTGCGCTCGAGCAGGCGAGCCAGCTCGCTGCCCCCGGCTCCCAGAACGGCTCCGAGCTGAGCCTGGGCGGTGTTCACCGGACAACGCCCACATGGATGGCGATGATCCCGCCGGCGGTCAGCACCCAGCGAACGTCGTGCAGGCCGGCGCCGGCCATCCGCGCGGCCAGCTCCTCCGGGCCGGGAAAGCGGCGCACGCTCGACGGGAGATAGCTGTAGGCGGCCGAGTCGCCGGCAATGCGCCCGAGCGCCGGCACCAGGCGGTCGAACCAGAGCGAGAAGAAGAGCGACAGCGGCGGGTGCTCGGGCGTCGTGATCTCGAGGATCACCACGCGCCCCCCCGGCTTCGCCACACGCGTCATCTCGTCCAGACCACGGTCGAGGTCTGAGAAGTTGCGGGCGCCGAAGCCCACCGTGACCGCGTCGAACTCGTCGTCTGCGTATGGGAGCTCGAGCGCGTTGCCCTGCACCCACTCGATTCCCGGACCCTTGTCGCGCGCCAGCTCGAGCATCTCCGTCGAGAAGTCGAGCCCTACGACCCCGGCGCCGCGGCGCTGCAGCTCGAGCGCAAGGTCGCCGGTGCCCGTGGCCACGTCGAGCGCCCTGGACCCGGCCCGCACGCCCGCGAGGTCCACCGCTCGCTCGCGCCAGCGGTGATGCATGCCGGCGGTCATGACCGAGTTCATGCGGTCGTAGACGCCCGCGATGCGGTCGAACATCGCGCGCACCTGCGGCTCGGGCAGCGTGCCGGACGCCGGGGATGTCATGGGAGGACTACTCCTCGCCCTTGAGAGAGGCGACGTACTGGACGAGCTTGTCGAACTGCTCGGGATTGTCGGCCTGCAAGCCCGCGTACGACGGCATCGGCGATGTGGGGTTTAAGAGCGTCCGAGAGATCGCCTGCGGCCCCAGGCGCGCGCCGATCTCGGTCAGGTTCGGCCCGAGCGTGTTGCCGTTCTCGCCGATCTTGTGGCAGCCGAGGCAGCCCGCCGACGCGGTGATCTCCTTGCCCTCCTCGAACTGCGCCGAGGTGGCGAGCTCGATCTCGGTCGGCGATCCGGCCAGGGCCCCGAGCACCGAGAGGTAGGCCATCGCGATGATCGTGGCGATGCCGGCGGTGGTGGCGATGGGGCGCCGCAGCGGATTGCGCTCGGGACTGCGGTCGAAAAACGGCAGCGCCAGGAGCAGCACCAGGCACAGCGTCGGGATGCCCATGGTCGCCAGGAACACGAGCTCCGGTGGCTTGACCACACGCAGCAGCTCGAAGAGGAAGAAGAAGTACCACTCGGGTCGCGGCGTATAGGTCGTGGTCGTCGGGTCGGCCTTGGGGCCGAGCTCCGCCCCGAACAGGATCGACATGGCGATGATCACGCCGATCGTGATCGCCGCCATCGCGCTGTCCTTGAAGATCGCGTAGGGGAAGAACGGCTTCCCCTGCCCCTTCTGGATTGAGTACTCGCGGAGGTACTGCTCGCGCTCGCGTGCGTTCAAGGGGCGCTAGACCTCCTCGGTTTGGAGGCTCTTCTTCTCAGCCTTGAGCCACGGTGGCGCTGTGGTGCCGAGCTTGGCCACGAGATAGAGGTGCGCGCCGATCAGCGCCGCGATCAGTCCGGGCACGGCCAGCATGTGCAGGGCATAGAAGCGGCTGATCGTCGTTGGACTGAATTCTGCGCCGGCTCTGAGGAAGTCCGCAAGGTAGGGACCGACGATCGGACCGGAGGCGTTGATGTTCACCGCCACGACCGTGGCCCAGAAGGAGCGCTGGTCGAAGGGCAGCAGGTAACCGGTCAGGCCCATCATCAGCGTGAGGACGAGCAGCACCACGCCGATGACCCAGTTCAGCTCGCGGGGGTACTTGTAGGCGCCGAAGAAGAAGGTCCGCGCCATGTGCACGAAGATCAGGATGATCATCACCGAGCTGCCCCACTTGTGCATGCCGCGCACGAACTCGCCGAGGAAGATCTCGTTGGTGATGCGCGAGGCCGACTCGTAGGCGCGCGTCGGATCCGGCTCGTAGTACATGGCCAGGAACACGCCCGTGACCGCCTGCGAGAGGAACGCGAACATGGTGGCCGAGCCCAGCGTGTAGTACCAGTTGGTGCCCTTGGGAACCTTGCGATAGAGGAAGCCGCGCAGGAAGGGGCTGGCGCCCGTGCGCTCGTCGAGCCAGCCGATTGCGGTGGCGGCGCCCTCGATGGCGTGTTCCTTGGGAGTCGGCTCGGTGGCCGGCCCGCCGTTGCGGCCGTTCGCGCCGTTCTTGCCGTTGCGGTCCTGGCCGGGGCGCTTCGAGGGCCGCAGCGCCTTGGGGACTGGAGCCTTCATGTGGTTGGCCTCGATGGGTAGATGTACTGCCAGAGCCCGTCGAGGTGATTCGACGGGTCGCGCGGCGAGAAGCGCTCGAAGTGGGAGTTGACCGAGAAGCGGTCGCCGATCTCGACGCGGCCGATCCTGATTCGGGTGTAGAAGCGGTCGAGCGGCCGCACGGGCGGCCCGCCCTCGACCTGGCCCTCGAAGCCGTACACCCCGCCGTGGCAGGGGCAGACGAACTTCTTCGAGGCCTGGATGTAGCGCACCGGGCAGCCCACATGCGAGCAGCGCGTGGTGATGGCCACATACGGCTGCGGCTCCTGGCCCTCCACCGTCGTATCGCGCTCGGGGTTGAAGCGGCGCACGTAGACCGTGGTCTTGCCCGGATCGCCCACCTCGGGAACGAGGTTGATCACGCGCGGCACGTAGGTCTCGTCATTGAAGTCGTCCTCAATCCCCACGTCCTGCCAGCGCGTGGGCGTCGTGTCCTCGAAAATCGGACCGAGTGCGAAGCCGAGCCCGGGCAGTGCGATCGCGACGACGGCCACGGCGCCGGCAAGCTGCGCGCCGCCTTCCATGAAGCGGCGGCGGGAGACCGTCTCGCCCTCGAAGGCCCCGGCGATGCCGCGACCTTCGGTATAGCGGGACTTCTTGTCGAACTTGGGTGGGTCTGCCACGGGTGAGAAAGGGATTCTGAGGCCTGATGAAGGCTAGTGCCAACATGGTGGCTAGCGGCACGATTGGCGCCGCCGCACCAGGGGCGGCCGGAGCGTATCGCCCAAGTGACTTCGGTGGGCGCTCAGGCCGCCGCGAGGGCGTTCTCCGAGGCGTCCCAGAGGCCTTCGGCATCCGCCCCGCGGCCCTCGGCATGGGCCTGGGCCGAGCGCGAGATGAGGTCGCACAGCTCGGCGACGGCAGGCAGGTCGCCGGCTTGCGCCAGGCGCGCGAGCCCGAGCGCGTACAGGGCGTCACCGGCCAAGAGCCGCAGGTCGTCGTCCATGCCCTCGAACAGCCGCGAGGCCCCGTAGTGCAGGAGATAGCCCTCGTAGACGGCCTCGAGCACGAAGAGGCGCTCGCCGAGCTCGGCACCGAAGCGCAGCGGACCGGCGGCCTCCCGTGCGGCGGGCGCGAGTGCCGGGCCGGCCGCGGCGGCGATCTCGTCGAGAACGCTCACAGCAGCGCCAGTGCCTCGCCGGCGGCCTCGAGGGTGCGGTCGACGTGAGCGTCGCCGTGGGCGAGCGACGGAAACCAGGCCTCGAACTGAGACGGCGGCAGGTAGATGCCGCGATCGAGCATCGCTCGGCAGAAGGTTCCGTAGCGTTCGGCGTCGCAGGCCTTGGCGTCCTCGTAGTCGCGGACGGGCCGGTCCGAGAAGAAGAGCGTGAGCAGACCGGTCGTCCAGGCCACGCGTGCCGGCACGCCGGCGTCCGCCGCCGCGCGCTCGAGCCCATCTGCGAGCGCCCGGGTCAGCTCCTCGAGGCGTTCATATGCGCGCGCGTCGAGCAGCCGCAGCGTGGCCAGGCCCGCCGCCGTGGCGAGCGGGTTTCCCGACAGCGTGCCCGCCTGGTATACGTCGCCGGCGGGCGCGATCCGCTCCATGAGGTCGCGGCGCCCGGTGTAGGCCGCCGCCGGCACGCCGCCGCCGATGATCTTGCCGAGGATCGTGAGGTCGGGAAGCACGTCCTCGCGCTGCTGAGCGCCCCCGCGCGCCACGCGAAACCCGCTGATCACCTCGTCGAAGACGAGCAGCGCGCCAGTCTCGTCGGCGAGCCGGCGCAGCTTCGCGAGGAAGCCTTCCGACGGCGGCACGAGTCCCATGTTGGCCGGGTAGGGCTCGCAGATGATCGCCGCGAACTCGCCGAGCGGCAGCGACTCCGGGTCGTTCCACGGCACGATCACCGTCTCGGCCGCCTGCGCATCGGTCACGCCCGGCGACGCCGGTATCCCCTGGGTCGCGAGCCCCGACCCGGCCTCGGCCAGGAGCCCGTCCACGTGCCCGTGGTAGGCGCCGGCGAACTTGAGAATCCTGTCGCGGCCGGTTGCGGCGCGCGCAAGCCGCATGGCGCTCATGGTGGCCTCGGTCCCCGACGAGGTCATTCGGACCATCTCGGCGCTCGGCACCCGCTCGACGATCTCCGCGGCCAGGACCGTCTCGGCCTCCGTCGGAGCGCCGAAGCTCGTGCCGGCGGCGGCCGCCGCGCTCACGGCCGCGACCACTTCGGGGTGAGCGTGCCCCGCCACGAGCGGCCCCCACGAAAGCATCCAGTCGACGTAGCGGTTGCCATCCACGTCGATCAGCTCCGCGCCCTCGCCGCGCGCGACGAATACCGGCTCGCGGCCGATGGAGCGCATCGCGCGGACCGGAGAGTTCACCCCACCCGGAAGCAGCTCCACCGCCTCGGCGTAGGCCGCGGCCGAGCGCGCCCGGGACCGGCTTAGGCGTACTGCGCTTCCCACTTCGCGTGAGCGCCCGTGAAGTACAGCATCCGGATCTTCTTGAACTCGGTCGAGGAATAGAGCGTGCTGCGCTCCTCGATGCCGGTGTCCGCGGCGATCGAGTCGAGGATGGCATCGCACTCCTCGCGGGAGCGCCCGTGGGCCATGGTGAAGACCGAATAGGGCCAGTCGGCGTAGGTCGGCCGCTGATAGCAGTGCGAGATGCCGCGGAAGGACGCCATGCGCGGGCCGATCTCGAGGATGCGTCCGTCCGGGACCTTCCAGACCCCCATCCCGTTGGCCGAGAAGCCGGCCCGGCGGTGAAAGAGGATCCCGGCCACGCGTCGCAGGGCCTTTCGCTCGCGCAGCTCCTCGAGGTGTGCCAGCAGGTCGGCGACCGGCACGCCGAGCTCCCGCGCGGCTGGTGCGAAGGGCTCGGGGATGGCCTCCATCGGACCCTGGGTCGCGCGGATCACGGCCAGGTCGCGCTCGGTGAGCTCGATCGCCTCGGGCTCGGCGTAGTCCACCGGCTCCGCCACGGCGGCGAGGGCCTCGGTCCCCTGCTCCATCTCCAGGTCCATGCGGATCTTGAACAGCCGCAGCGTGGGCAGCTGGCGCACCGACTCGGCGCCGGTCAGGCGCTGGAGCACGTCCAGCGTTCCATCCAAGCCGAGCTTCGACCCCGGCTCCGTGGCGATCGTGAACCAGAGGTTGAAGTCGTGATCGCGCAGGTAGTTGTGGGAGACGCCGGGGTGCGAGTTGATGACCTTGGCCGCTCTCCAGGGATGCTCGGGGTCGACCTTCGCTGCGACGAGCATCGACTTGTAGCCGAGCACGCGGGTGTCGAAGATCGGCGTGATCTCGCGGACGATGCGCCCGTCGAGCAGGCGCTTGGTGCGGCTCAGCACCTCCGCCTCGGGGAGCTCTGCCAACCGCGCGACCTCGGCGAACGGGCGCTCGGCGATCGGAAATGATCCCTGCAGCAGGTTGAGCAGCCTGCGGTCGTCGTCGTCGAGCGGTATCGCCGAGCCGCCCTTGCGGCTGCGCGTCTTCGCTATCGCAGCCATCGCGCGGCGTCCTTTGCGTGGTAGCTGATGACGATGTCCGCGCCCGCCCTGCGGATCGCGGTGAGCGACTCGAGCACGACCGCGCGCTCGTCGACGTAGCCGGCAGCGGCGGCCGCCTTGACCATCGCGTACTCCCCGCTCACGTTGTAGGCGGCGACCGGCACCCGTGTGGCCTCCTTGACTCCCCGGATCACGTCGAGGTACGGCAGCGCCGGCTTGACCATCACGACATCGGCGCCCTCGCTGACATCGAGCAGTGCCTCGCGCACGGCCTCCTGGGCATTGGCGGGATCCATCTGGTAGCTGCGCCGGTCACCGAAGGCGGGAGCCGACTGGGCGGCTTCGCGAAACGGTCCGTAAAACGCCGACGCGAACTTGGCCGAGTAGGCGATGATCGGGAGCTCCTTGAAGTCCTCGGCGTCGAGCTGGGCGCGCAGCGCGCCCACGCGGCCGTCCATCATGTCGCTCGGAGCCACCGCATCCGCTCCCGCGCGGGCGTGGGAGATCGCTGTCTTCGCGAGCAGCTCGAGCGAGATGTCGTTGTCCACGCTGCCGTCCTCGAGCACGACTCCACAGTGGCCGTGCGAGGTGTAGGCGCACAGGCAGACATCGGTGATCACGACGAGCTCCGGATGGGCGTCCTTGATGGCGCGCACGGCGAGCTGGACCACCCCCTCCTGGTCGTAGGCGCCCGATCCCTGCTCGTCTTTGTCGGTGGGGACGCCGAACAGGAGCACCGCCGGGATGCCCAGCCCATGGACCTCGCCCGCCTCCTCGACGGCCTGCGAGATCGAGAGACGCTCGACGCCCGGCATTGAATCGACCGCCGTGCGCTCGCGCTCGCCGAGCGTCACGAACATCGGGGCGACGAGATCGGAGGGGGTGAGCTCGGTCTCGCGCACCATGTCGCGCAGCACGCCGGTCTTGCGCAGGCGCCGCAGCCGTGTTGCCGGGAAGGGCACGCCCTGAGGTTAGCCGCCCACCTGGGCGAACCTGCTCAAGGCGAGCCGGCTGAGCGCGCCGAACGCCAGTGCCAGCGCGCCCAGATGCAGTAGCGGGCCGCCGAGTCCGCCCACGTCGTTGAGCGCCGCGTCCAGCGCGTCGAGGGCGGGGCTGAAGGGGAACGCTGCGGAGATCACGCGGATCACGTCGTAGAGCCCCGGCGCCACCGCACCGGACGGCACGAGCGCGAGGAAGGCGAGCGGCAGCGCGATCATGAAGGCCATCAGCGAGGCGGCCCGCACCTCGCGCGCGAGCGCCCCGATCGCCAGGCCCAGCGCGGCGAACGCCAGCGCCGCGACGGCGACCGCAGCCAGCCAGAGCGGGAAGCGATCCCAGCTCAGGTCGATGAACAGCCCGAGGCCGGCCAGCATCAGCAGGCAGACCGCGCTCGAGCAGACCGCCGCCAGGCCGGCCTTCTCGGCGAGCAGGCCGGTGCGCGACACGAGCCCTCGCACGAGCCTGGTAAAGGCGTTCTCCTCACGCTCGCCCGCCAGCATCCCCGCCGCCAGCAGGAGGGTGATGAACATGAGCGTGACCGCAGCGGCGAGCGCGACGGCAAACGCGCTCAGCGACGTGCTCCCGCCCTCAAGCGCGCGCGCGTCAACCCTGATCGGCTCGCCCACCACGTCCAGTACCTCGTCAGAGAAGGCCAGGTTCTCCCGCGCCAGCTCGGCGAAGGAGATGACCTCGTCGAGCTGCTCGCGTTCCGGCGAGCCCGGCGCCAGCTCCTTGCGAGCCTCGGTCAGGATGCGCTCCGCGCGCGCCAGTCCCAGTACATCGAAGTCCTGCCCGAGGAAGCTGTACTCGCCGCCGTCCGAGATCAGGTTGAGCAGATCGAGCGCCTCCTCGGCGATCCGCTTGGTCAGCGCGGCATTCGCGCGCTGGACCTGGGCCTCGATCGTGTTCTCGACGAACTCCTTCTTCGCGGGATCCTCCGCGTTGTAGAAGACCTCGACCGTCCCGGGCTCGAGCGTTGACTGCAGGTTCGAGGCGAGATCGTCCGGGATGATCAGCGCGCCCAGGACGTCGCCGTCCCGCACCTTCTGGATCGCCTCCTCTCGGCTGTCCACGGGCACGGGGTCGATCTCGTCGAACAGCCGGCTGCCCTCTCGGGTCAGGTCGATCTCCTGGCCGCCCAGCTCGACCACCGCCCCCTCCGAGAGGCCGTTGTAGAACGCGACCTTGGGCTTGTCGGGTCCGCGCGAGAGCGCGAAGCCGATCAGCACCGCGATCACCACCGGGTAGACGACGAGCAGCCCGACCAGCAGCGGGGAGCGCTGCAGGATGCGCAGGTCCTTGACGAGCAGCCAGCGCACGTCAGTGGCCCCGCTGGTGCAGGAACTCGACGAACGCCTGCTCGAAGTCGAGCCCCGTCGTGCCGGTGGCCTGCTCGAGGTCGCGAGGCGATCCGCCGAACACGCGCTCCCCGTCCGCGAGCACGATCAGCTGGCTGGCGTAGCGGTCGGCCTCCTGGATGTGGTGGGTCGCGTAGACGACCGTCGTCCCCTCGCGCGCTAGGCGCAGGATGAACTCCCACAGCCGCGCGCGCTGGCGCGGATCGAGAGCCGAGCTCGGCTCGTCGAGCAGCAGCACCTCCGGCTCGGCGATCAGCCCGATCGCGATGTTCACGCGCTGGCGGGTGCCTCCCGACAGCGTGTTCACGTGATCGTCCGCGCGGTCGCGCAGGTCGCTCAGCTCCAGCATGCGATCGACTGCCTCGTGGGGATCGGCGCAGCGGTCGAGCCGGGCGAACAGCAGCAGGTTCTCCCGGACGCTGAGCTTGCCGTACAGCGCCGGCTGCTGGGGAACCCAGCCGATCGACGCCTTAGAGGCCTCGACCGTGCCCTCGTCCGGGGCTTGAATGCCCGCGAGGATCGAGAGCAGCGTCGTCTTGCCGGCGCCGTTCGGGCCGATCACCGCAACCAGCTCGCCGCGCCCGGCGGACAGCGACACGCCGCGCAGCGCGACCCGGTCGCCGTAGCGCTTCACCAGGTCGTGAGCAGCGAGCGTGGGCGTGACGGCGGTCTCCACCGCGGTCAGGTTGGCAGAATCGGGCGTCGTGAAGCTCGTTTTCGTCGGAGACGTGGTGGGGGGCATCGGCCGCCGGACGCTGGCCGCGCTCCTGCCGGGCCTGCGCGAGCGCCACCGGCCGGACTTCGTGGTCGTAAACGGCGAGAACGCGGCCGGCGGCGTGGGGATCACCAAGAAGACGGCGCGCGAGCTGCTCGAGCTCGGCGCGGATGCCATCACGCTCGGCAATCACGCCTACCGCCACCGCGAGGTCTACGAGTACCTCGACACGGAAACGCGCGTGATCCGCCCGGCGAACTACCCGAAGGGCAGTCCGGGCCGCGGCCACACGGTCGTCGAGACCGACGGCAAGCGCCTCGGCGTCATCAACCTCTCGGGCCAGGTCTTCCTGAGTGCCGTGCGCTCACCGTTTGCGGAGGCCGACGCCCTGCTCTCCGAGCTGCGCGACAAGACGGATGCCGCGCTGGTCGACATGCACGCCGAGGCCACGAGCGAGAAGGTCGCGATGGGATGGCACCTGGACGGGCGGGTGCTCGCGTGCGTCGGCACCCATACGCACGTGCCGACCGCCGACGCGCGGGTGCTGCCGGGCGGCACCGCCTACGTGACCGACGTGGGCATGACCGGGCCGCGCGGGGGCGTGATCGGCGTCAAGCGCGAGCAGGCCATCGAGCGCTTCCTCACCCTGACTCACGTCCGCTTCGAGACCTCAGCCGAGGACCCGTGGCTCAACGCAGTGGTCGTCGAAGGGAACTCGAACGGGCGGGCCACCTCGATCGAGCAGGTGCTCCTGCCGGCCGAGCTGTAGAGCCCGGAGGGCCAGGCCGAGCGCAACGAGCAGCGCCAGATTGCGAAGCGCCACCAGCGCCAGCGGAAACGCCTCGCGGTCGACGAGATCCATGTAGCGCGACGGAAACTCGAGCTGCGTCAGGAGCGCCGCAGTGCCAAGCGCCGCAGCCAGAGCATGCATCCGCCACGCGAAGGCGAGCGCGCCCAGCGGCACGAGCCAGAGCATGTACTGGGGCGAGAGCACCTTGCCGAGGGCCGCGAAGGCGAGCACGGCGGCCAAGCCGGCCAGGACGAAGCCGCGAGCGCCGGGCGTGCGACGACTCTTGCCCGCGATGTACTGGTTTCGCGTCAGACCCCCCAGCACGACCAGCAGCAACAGCAGGCTCGCCCCGGCCAGCGCCTCGGTCGCGGGGTGCTCCAAGCCATCGGAGCGGTGGCTGCTGAGCCTCCGGGCCTCGCCCACGCCGAGGGAGTCCAGGCCGTTGACAGCGGTGGCCGGCAAGCTCTCCACCTGCACCGGGCGCTCCGTGTGATAGCGGACGGCATTGAGGGCTCCAACGGGGGAGAACGCCACGGCGACCAGGGCCGGGATCGCAAGCGCTGCAGCCAACGCCGCGGCAGACTCCAGCAGGGTCCGGCGGTCCGTTCGCGGCGCGAGCCAGGCGAGCGCCACCGGCGCGACGACGATCGGGAAGCCCTTGGTCATCGCCGCCATACCCAGCACCGCCATGCCCCAGCGCGGCCGCCCGCCTATCAACAGCAGCAGCGCGCCCAGCAACAGCGCCACCGGTGCGAGGTCGAAGTGCGTGCGCACGAGCGCGCCGCACAACAGCGGCATCAGCGCGGCGGCCAGCAGCGCGCGGCGCCGGTCTCCGCCCGTGCGCGCGGCGAGGGCGCCGCAGAGCAGTACGACGGCGGCTGCCAGCGCCAGCGTCCAGCCCGCGAAGGCAAGCCGAAAGGCGTCCTCGCCGCTGCCGAACAGGCCCGGCAGGGCGATGGCGGGCGCCGCGAGCGGCGGATACTCGAAGAAGACCTCGCGATACGGAAGGGCCCCATCGAGCACCGGCACCGTGAACAGGCGATAGACGAACAGGTCGTTCACGCGCTCGTCGGAGAACGGAAAGAGCCACAGCGTCAACGCCCAGCCGGCGGCGAGCACGAGCGCGGCGAGCATCGTGTCTCTCCTCATGCGGTCACGGCCTCGGGCCGGCGCACCTCCTCCGCCGCGGCGGGTGCGGGAGGTTCGCGATAGGCGCCGAAGATGGTCACGAACACGAAGGGCACGAACCAGACGACGTACAGGTAGAACCAGTGGGTGGCCGCCAGCTGCAGCGCGATCAGGACGGCGGCGCCCAGCGCGGCCACCTGGCGCTCGCCCGCCCGGCGCGGCACGAAGGCCACCACCAGCGCGAGGCCGGCCGCCGCCACCTTGGTCGCCTCCTGGAGCCAGCCCAGCGACTCGGCCTGGCCCCAAACGCTGAACGGCGAGCCGCGACTCGCCTGGTAGCCGATCGTCCGGTCGTAGAGCTCACGCAGGCCGGAGTCGGCCGCGAACGGGAGTACCACGACGAGAACCGTCAGCGAGAGCGCCGCCGCGAAGACGACCGGTGAGCGGCGTGCGAAGAGCGGCGCCAGCGCGAGCGAAGCGAACTTGGATGCCGCGCCGAGGCCCGTCGCGATACCGCTCAGCGCGGCCGACCGCCACGCAAAGCCGAGCAGTGCGCCGATGCACGCCAGCGCCACGAGCGTGTCGTTCGAGTTCGTCTCGAGCGCGAAGGCCGTGTAGGGGTAGGCGACCCAGGCGTAGGCGAGCGCCACGCCGAGGGCCACGCCCTCGCGGCCCGGCCGCAGCGCGCGGCCGAGCAGCAGCAGCCCTCCGAGCGCCAGCAGGTCGAAGGCGATCGCGGCGGCGTGGGCGGCGGGAAGGTCGTCCCACGCCCCGCTCCAGCGCAGCGCCTGCTCGAAGGGCACGTACAGCAGGTAGTTGACCGGGCCGTAGGTGTCGCCCTTCTTGACGTCCTCCGAGAACCCGTCGCCGTAGAGCCGGTCGCCGTCGACGATCCGGTCGGCTCCGATCACGCCCGCGTAGCCGACGTCGATCACGTTGGAGTCGACGATGTTGAGCCCGACACGGAACGTCGCCAGGAACACGAGCATGATCGCCAGCCACGTGAGCGGCACGTGGGGCACCAGCGGCCCGGCGCGCTCGCGCGGACGGAAACCCGCCCAGAGCATCCGCACGAGGAGATAGAGCAGGACGGGGTACACCAGCGGCACCGACACCTCGATATCCCCGCGGTTGAAGAACACGTGTGAGGCACCGAAGCCCAGCAGCACGAGCAGGTCGAGGTGCAGCAGGCGAAGCGGCCGCCGGAAGTCGACGAACGGGATCAGGAACAGCAGGCACAGCGGGATCCACACGTACGGGGCGTTGAGCTTGCGCCCGAACGCGCCCGGGTAGCCGCGCGCCATGCGCCAGGCCACCTGGTGCCCCGACCACTGCTCTGTGATCTGGCCGGCCCGGTCGTCGACGAGCACCTGAACGATCTCGTCGCCGTCGCGAAAGAAGCTCACCTGCCAGCGCCCCGCTCCACGCGTGTAGGCCGTGGGGTCGAGCGGGCCGCCGCGGCGCGCGTCGCGGACCTTGTCGGCCTTCGCCGCGATCCGCTCGACCTCGCGCGCCGAGCGCTCGAAGGAGGGCGGCGGCTCGGTATAGGAGGCCGGCAGGTCGGGGTCCTGCGCCCCCGCCACCGCCGGCAGCGCCAGCAGCAGCGCGGCGGCGAGCGCCGGCGCGCGCGTCAGTCGCGAGCGAGCTCGAGCGCGAAGGTCCACATCTTGTTCCCGACGAAGTTGAGCGGCGTGGCCGCGGCGATGGCGATCGCCTGGGCCGCTATCTCGGGCAGCTCGGCGACGCTCACGAGGAGCTCGAGCACGGTCGCCGCAAACACGAAGGCGGCGATGCTGACCGTGAAGAAGCGAGCCGCCTGGAACCCCGCGTGCCCGCCGTGAGCTTGAAACGTCCAGTGGCGGTTCCACCAGAAGTTGTTTGTCACAGCGACCACGAACGCCAGCGTCGCCGCGACCAGGTGGTGCAGCCCGAGCACCTCGACGCACAGGGCGAACACGCACAGGTTCACCACGTAGCCCGAGGCCCCAACCGCACAGAACTTCAGCAACTGGACCCAGTTGTGCGGCTTGCGCACCCCCGCGCGCAGGCGCACATTGATCCCGTCACTCACCCCGAAGACGGTACACCGAAGTGCTCGAGCACCAGCGGAGCCACATCGGTGAGCGACCACTCGTCGCGCTCCGGGACATCGACGCCGCACAGCATCAACACGCCCTCACTGTCGTCGCGATGCAGCGAGCCATGGCTGCCGCCGCCCACGTGATCGGCCCCGCCCCAGTCGACGAACTCGAAGCCCGGCTCGGCCGAGGCGAGGACGTCGCCCGAATGCGGACACTCCAGGGCCGACCAGAGCCGGTTCAGGGCGTCGGGGTATGTGTCGCTCGCGGCGCGCCCCCCGGCCACCTCCAGTCCCAGCACCGCGTGATCGCCCTCAATTCTCCAATCGCGCCCCCGCCGGTCGAGCACCGCGCCCCCCGGCGCAAAGCGCAGGGCCCCGCGCTCGGCGCGCACAACGGCCTCTCCGTTCTCGCGGGCAGCGACGAGATCGACTCCCTCCGTTTGCCCCAGGGTCTGCACGGCGGCGGCCACCAGCTCGTCGCGGCGGTCGTCCGCAAGCGCGTAGACCATCGCCGAGCGCGCCGATGGACAGACCGCCAGCTCCGCCTCGACCGGCGCCGGGTCCGAAGGCAACAGCACGCGCGCGTCGGCAAAGACCTCCGACAGATTCACGCGTTGCTCCACGGCCGTCTGAGAGTGATCGGACATAACGATCACGGCGTGCTCGGCGAGAAAGGCGTCCACGCCGCCGGCCACGTGCATGATCCGCTCGACAGCGCGATCGGCCTCCGCGATCGACACCACCTGGCCGTCCGGCCCCGCCTTGTGCGAGTGGGTGTCGTTGTCGGGAAGCGAGAAGAGCAGGAAGTCGAAGAGGTCATGCTCGACGAGGTAGGCGCCCACGCAGCCGGTATGGCGGTCACGCTGCCCGGGCAGCCCGAGGGCGCTGGTGCAGCCGGTGTTGCGCGAATCGAACAGGTCGGCGTAGAAGAGCTCTCCCGCTCCATAGACGGGGTGCCGGAACTGGGCCGCCTCGGCGATGCGGCGGTACACGCTCGTCCCCGACGGATCGTGGCGCGTGCGGCCGCGGTAGATCAGCCAGGTCGTGCACGCCGTGCGAAGGCCGGCGTCATCCAGGTGCTCGAAGACCGTCCTCAGCGCGCGGCTGAGGTGGGCCATGTTCATGTTGTAGACCGTGTCGTAGAGCGAGCGGACGACGCCGAAGGCACGCGTGGCGGGAAAGGAAGACCCGTACTCGATGTAGCGCTCCTCGCCGCGGTGAAACCAGTTCATCGACGGGATGTGGTGCTCGCCCGGGCCACACCCGGTTGCGATAGCCGCGCTTGCCACCGGGGTGACCGACGGGAAGGTCGAGAGGCAGTCGCGGATGTAGGTGCCGCGCTCGCGCAGCGCCGCCAGCGCGGGGGCGCGGCCCTCCTCGATCGCCAGGTCGAGCATGTCCGGCTTGAGCGAGTCGATTACCGCCAGTACGAGCTTCTTGGGCTGCGCGGCCACCCTGGATCTAGCGCAGGATCCGCAGGCCGGCGTACTTCTCGCCCTCGCGCG
>JBEVKF010000150.1:0-19182 GCA_040509755.1 Thermoleophilaceae bacterium
ACCGCCGCGGACGGGCCAAGGCGGAGAGGGAGGGATTCGAACCCTCGATGGAGGTTTCCCCCCATACTCGCTTAGCAGGCGAGTGCCTTCAGCCACTCGGCCACCTCTCCGCGAGGGACCCGATGGTAGCCGCGCTCGCGGCTTCGGCAGAATCAGCTGCGGCTTGTCTGACTTACCCAGGCGACGCCAACCGGACTCTGAACGCCGCCCGCCCCGGCTAGACGAGGACACCCTCGAGGCGCAGCAGGAACTCCTTGCGCTCGAGGCCGCCGGTATAGCCCCCGAGTGCCCCGCCCGTCCGCAGCACGCGGTGACAGGGCACCACGATCGGCATCGGGTTCGAGCCGAGTGAGTTGCCGGCGGCGCGGACCGCGCGGGGACTCCCGGCGCGGGTGGCCATCTCGGCGTAGGTGGTGGTGTGGCCGAAGCCGACCTCCGCGGTGGCGCGGAGCACCCGGGTAGTGAACCCCCTCGTGAGCGCCCAGTCGATCGGCAGATCGAAGTGGGTGCGCTCGCCCTCGAAGTACTCGTCGAGCTCACGGCGCGTGTCGTCGAGCCGGCCGGGCGCTTCCAGCATGCGCGGCGACAGCCTGCGCGCAATGTCCTCGAGCACGTCATCGCGGGTTTCGGACAGCGTGTACGCCACGCGCGCCAGGCCGCGCGGCGTGGAAGCCACGACCAGCGGTCCGAGCGGCGAGTCGACCGTGGCATAGGCCACGTCCAGCAGCCCGTCGGCGGCGGCGCGCTCGACAAGCGAATCGGCCGGAGCGGTCTGGGGCAGGCGCTCAGCCGCGTTGCGGAGAGCGGTTTCGAGTTCGTTCATGGGGTCCATTCCTCTCTGAGCGTCTTGAGGCCCTCGAACACGTTGCGCCGAGCGGCGTCCTGCGATGACTCGAGGAGGGCTGCGAGCTCGTCGTAGGGCATTCCGAGGACGGTGTGGCAGAAGACGGCGGTGCGCTGCTTGGGCGGCAGCCGGCGCACGGCGGCCCAGAGCGCGGGCTCGCCGTTCGGCGAGCGCTCGGCAGCGGCCGGAGCCGGGGCCGTGTCCGGGACCGAGGCGACTGGCGCAGCCCTCCGGGAGCGCGCGCGATGCAGGTCGATCGCCTTGTTTTGCGCGATCCGAAAGAGCCAGGCCCGCAGGTTTTCGGTGCGGCGCAGCTTCGGGTAGGCGCGCAGCGCCGCGATCCAGGTCTCTTGAAAGCAGTCGTCGGCCTCGCCCGGCGCCGCGCTTGCCACGCAGAAGCGGTAGACGTCGACTCGATGCTCGTCAAGCAGAACCTGAAAGGGCGGGAGGGTCACGTCAGTAAAACGCCGGCGGCGCACCCTCTGTGAGACTCACGCACGGATGAAGATCGGCGCCCCGAGCGGGATCGTCTCGATCAGCCATCGAACCTGGCTCGAGGTCGCGCGCATGCAGCCGAGGCTGACCGGCTGGCCGATGCTCGACCCATCGGTCGTCGCGTGTACGGCCAGGCGGTCGCCGCCCGGCCAGTACGGGGGCAGGTCGGTCTGATGTCCGGTCAGGGCAAGCACGCAGCAGCCGTAGGGCGAGGCGCTTGCGTCCGACACCTTCAGCTTGTCGGTCACCGAGAAGCGCCCCGTGGGGGTGGGGTTCTCCTCACGGCCTACCGCCACGGTCAGCTTGCGAATCGTGCGCCCGTCGCGTTGCACGACGATCCGGCGCTTTGACAGGTCGGCGTGCAGCGACCAGCGCGCGCAGTCGACCTGGGCCTCGGACCTGCGTATCCATGCGATCTCGCCGTTCTTTAGCTCGGGCGCCTGGACCCCGAGCCAGCCGGTGCGCTGGCTGACCACGCCGAGCACCCGCGGCGAGTTCCACTCGGTGCGCGCGCTCAGCTTCATGCGCTTGCGGCCGCCCGGCTCGCGGTAGAGCACGGTCGCGCCACGTACCCGGGCGGTCGTGTAGCACGAGGCCGTCTGCGGGTCGGTCGGGAACGGCGCCGCGAGGGCACCGACCTTCTCGGGCTCGAAATTGCGCGTTCCGTCGTCTCCTCCCCCGCCGCCCTTGACGATCGTGTCCGAGTCGATGAACTGGGTCGCGCCGATGACCCCGGCGGCGCTCGCGAGCGCGACGACGCCCACCCCTACGAGGGCGAACAGGGCTTTCCGCCGCGGTGGATCGGGATCCTCACGATCGCGGTCCGCGAGCATCTCGAGGACTGGTTCGGCGGGGGCGGGCACGACCGTGCCCGGCACGGGCGGATCCGGGGTGTCGACTTCCTGCTCCTCGGGCTCCTCCCCGACCGGCGGCACCGGAGCGAGCGTCGGGCCGGACACCGGGTCCGGCTCAGGTTCCGGCTCTGCCGGCAGCGGCACAGCGGACAGGCGAGCGGCCCCGCCGCCCGCGCCGGCCGCGAATTCCTCGCCGAGCGTGGCCGCCGCGGCGTTCCAGGTCTCCGCCTCGAGCAGCGCCTTGAGCACGGCGCCGAGGTCCTCGCCGCGTTGCAGATCCATCTCGTCGGCGAGATGCTCGATGGCCCGCGCGCGCCGGCGCGCCACCTCCGCCGAATCGATCTCGAACACCGTGGCGAGCGCCTCGTCGGGCACACGGCGACGCAGCGAGAGCGACAGAAGCTCGCGCTCGCGCGGGTCGATGCGATCGAGTGCCTGGGCGAGCTGTTGGGGAGCGATCACGGGGCTCGATCAAGCGTAACGGCGGCGTGCGTCGGAGGCCCTGTGGCAGGCGCCTAACGCCATCGTGACCACGGTCGAGACGAGATGACGTTGCTTACACGGTTTCTTCCCTCCCCGACCAATCCACCGGACCGCTCCGGTCCTTCTTGGCGCTAGGTCGGGTCTTCGCCGCCTCCGCCGCCGCCACCTTCGGGTCCGCACTCGCGCAACGCGGGCGACACCTCGGCCGCGTGCACCAGGCCTGCCCCATTGCCGACCCGCATCGGCGATCCTCGGTGGAAAGCCGGCGGTGTGGGATCCACGGGCCCGTTCGTGAGGACATATCCCCCACGGTGGGAGTTCTCCGCCTCGTTACAGACAATCACCTCGTCCGCGGACGCGGCCGGCACGGCGCGGCGAGCATCCCTGCCGCCAAAGCTGGGGCAAACCACTTGCGCAATGACAAGGCAACCTCTTCCGTTGGGTCCTCCTCTATACGGCAGCGAGTGCCGGCCGCGTAAGCGAGCGGGCCCAAAGCCAGACGACTGCCATAGGCCAAACCTGGCTGCGCCAGCCGAGGCGCCCCAAGGCCGCTGGTTGGCTTCGCCAGAAGGGGAGCAGGACCGCCCATGCCAGCCTCGCTCGCATCCGCTGCCAGGCCTACGAGCGGAGGGGGTGGGATTCGAACCCACGAGGGACCGAGAGGGCCCCTAGCGGTTTTCAAGACCGCCGCATTCGTCCACTCTGCCACCCCTCCGTGGCAGCTTCATCGTAGGCGCGACCCTGGCCGCGTAGGCTGCCTCGCCGTGGACCCCGCCGCCATCCGCCGCTCCTACGCCGACGCCGAGCCGCGGCCCTTCTGGACCGCTCACCCTGGTGCGCCGGAGCCGCGGGCCGCTCTCGAAACGGTGCGCGAGGCCGACCTGCTCGTGATTGGCGGCGGCCTCACCGGCCTCTGGGCCGCGCTGCTCGCGCGCGAGGCGAACCCGGAAAACGAGGTCGTACTGCTCGAGGGCGAGCGAATCGCGTTCGGCGCCTCAGGGCGCAACGGCGGCTTCATGGACGCCTCACTCACCCATGGGATCGAGAACGGCGTGTCGCGCTGGCCCGACGAGATGCCCGAGCTCGAGCGCCTCGGGAGGGAGAACTTCGACGCCATCAAGGACACGATGGCGCGCTACGACATCGAGGCCGGCTTCGAGGAGACCGGCGAGCTGGCGTTCGCGACCGCGCTCTACCAGGCCGAGTACCTCGATGAGGCGGCCGAGACCGCCCGCTCCTATGGGTGGACGGCCGAGGTACTCGACGCCGAGCAGGCCCGGGCCGAGGTCCACTCGCCCACCTATCACGGCGCCGTGTACCTGCCGGACGGGCGCGCCGTCGTCGACCCGGCGCGGCTCGCCTGGGGCCTCGCCGCCGCAGCTGAGAAAGCCGGCGGTCACCTGCACGAGGGCTCCGCTGTGACCTCCTTGGAACGCGAAGGAAAAGGCGTGCTCGCGCGCACCGGCGCGGGCAGCGTCAGGGCACGGCGCGTGGTGATCGCCACCAGCGCCTTCCCACCGCTCGTGCGCGCAATTCGCCGCTACGTCGTGCCGGTCTGGGACTACGTTCTCGTGAGCGAGCCGCTGAGCGCCGAGCAGCGCGCCTCGCTCGGCTGGGCAAAGCGCCAGGGCCTCACCGACCTCGCCAACCAGTTCCACTACTACCGCCTCACGAGCGACGACCGCGTTCTGTGGGGCGGCTATGACGCCGTCTACAACTTCCGCAACGGCATGGGCCCGCATCTCGACGAGCGCCCCGCCACCTTCGAGCTGCTTGCCACCCACTTCTTCGAGACCTTCCCCCAACTCGAGGGCCTTCGCTTCTGCCACCGCTGGGGCGGCGCGATCGACACCTGCTCGCGGTTCTCGGTGATGTTCGGCAAGGCGCTCGGCGGGCGCGCGGTCTACGCCGTGGGCTACACCGGCCTGGGCGTGGCCGCCAGTCGCTTCGGCGCCCAGGTCGCGCTCGACCTGGCCTACGGAAGAGACACAGAGCGCACGCGTCTGAAGATGGTCACATCCAAGCCGATCCCCTTCCCGCCGGAGCCACTGCGCTACGCGGGCATCACCCTGACCAGGCGGGCGCTTGCGAGGGCCGACCGCCGGGAGGGGCGGCGCGGTCCCTGGCTGCGGGTGCTCGACCGCCTCGGTCTGGGATTCGACAGCTGACCTACAGCAACAGGCGCTCGCCGACCACCTCGTGCACGAGCTTCGGTGCCTCCACCGGCGTGTCCGACCAGCTAAGCGCCTCGCGCAACTGGCGCTCGGCCGCCTCGGCTGCGTCGTCGTGGTTGGCGAGCACCTCGGCCAACAGCGAGTCCTCATCGACCTGGTCGCCGATCCGCACGAGCACGTGGATGCCGACCGCCAGATCGATTTCGTCGCCCTTGCGCAGCCGGCCCGCGCCGAGCCTGGCGGCGGCGTGGCCGACCGCCTCGGCGTCGACTGACTCGAGCCAGCCCGCGCGCCCGGCCCGCACCTCGCGGCGCACGCGCGGCTGGGGCAACAGCGACGGGTCGTCGACGATGCGCGGGTCGCCCCCTTGGGCTTCCACGAAACGGCCAAAGCGCTCGAGGGCCGACCCGCTCTCCAGCGCTTTGCGGGCCTGCTCGACCCCCTCTTCGGGGCCGGCGGCCACTCCGGCCAGGACCGCCATGTGGCCGGCCAGGTCAATGCACAGATCGGTGAAGCGGCCCGAGCGCTCGCCCCGCAGCACGTCGATCGCCTCGTGCACCTCGCTCGCGTTGCCCACCGATTCGGCCAGCGGCTGACCCATGTCGGTGATGAGCGCCCCGGTGGCGCGGCCCGCCTCGTCGCCGAGCGCCACGCAGAGCTCCGCGAGCTCCAGTGCGGCCTCGTGGCTCTCCATGAAGGCACCGGAGCCGGTCTTGACGTCCAGCAGAATCGCCTCCGCGCCGCCGGCCAGCTTCTTGCTCATCACACTCGAGGCGATCAGGGCGATGTTGTTCACCGTCGCGGTCACGTCGCGCAGCCCGTACATCGCCTTGTCGGCGGGGACGAGGTCGGCCGTCTGCGCGCACACCGCGAGGCCGACCGCCTCGACCTGGTCGATCAACTCCGCGCTCGAGAGCTCGGTGCGCATGCCGGGTATCGCGTCGAGCTTGTCGAGCGTGCCGCCGGTGTGCCCGAGCCCGTGCCCCGAGAGCTTGACCACCTGCATGCCGAGCTCCGCAGCGAGCGGCGCGACCACCAGTGTCGTGCCGTCGCCCACCCCGCCCGTGGAGTGCTTGTCCGCGGTGGGTCCGGACAGCCTCGAGAGGTCGAGCTGCTCGCCCGAGCTGACCATCGCGTGCGTCAGCGCAACGGCCTCGTCGCGCGAGAAGCCCTTGAGGTAGCCGGCCATGAGCAGGGCGGCCATTTGGTAGTCGGGGACCTCCTCGCGCGCGTAGGCGAGTACGAACTGCCGCAGCTCATCCGCGGCCAGCTCACGACCGTCGCGCTTGGCGGCGATGACCTCGACGGGACGCATTAGATCGTCGCCGGCGCGCCGTACTCGTGCAGCACCGCCGGAATCTCCACGCTGCCATCGTCGCGCTGGTGGTTCTCCGCGATCGCGATGATCGTGCGCCCGACGGCCACGGCGGTGCCGTTCAGCGTGTGCACGTGGCGCGGGGAGGCATCCTCGCGTGGACGCTGGCGCACGTCGAGTCGGCGCGCCTGGTAATCGGTGGTGTTCGAGCACGAGGTCAGCTCGCGGTAGCGCCCCTGTCCCGGCAGCCAGGCCTCGAGGTCGTACTTCTTTGAGGCCGAGTTGCCCAGGTCGTCGACGGCGATGTTGACCACCCGGTAGGGAATCCCGAGCGCCTGCAGGATCTCCTCCTCGATGGCGAGCAAGCGCTCGTGCTCGGCCTGCGACTCTTCCGGCGCGACGAACGTGAACATCTCGACCTTGTCGAACTGGTGTACGCGGAAGATTCCCTGTGTGTCCTTCCCGGCCGCGCCCGCCTCGCGGCGAAAGCACGTGGAGAAGCCGGCATAGCGCAGGGGAAGCGTGTCCGGGCCCAGGATCGAGTCCGCGTGCAGGGATGCGAGCGGGACCTCGCTCGTGCCCACTAGAAACAGGTCGTCCTCAGGGACGCGATAGATCTGCTGCTCGGTGTCAGGCAGGAAGCCGGTGCCGAACAGGGCGGACTCGCGCACGAGGACCGGCGGCACCACACCGACGAAGCCCTTCTCCTCGAGCAGGGTCAGGACCCACTGGACGAGGGCCAGCTCCAGCCGCACCAACGGACCCTTCAGGTAGGCAAAGCGCGCGCCCGCGACGCGCGCGCCGGCCTCCAGGTCGAGATGCTCGCCCAGCAGCTCCACGTGGCTGCGGCCGGTGGCGCCCGCCTGGCCCTCCTCGCGCAGCACCTCGTCCCGCGCCGGGGCGGTCGCGTCGGGCAGATTCGGCAGCGCGGCCACCGCGGCAAGGCGGCGCTCCTCTACCGAGCGCAGCTCCTCGTCGAGCTCCTTCTCGCGCACCGAGACCTTCTTGACCTCCGCGATTGCCGCGGAGGCGTCCTCGCCATTGCGCTGCAGCTCGCCGATCCGCTTGGAGGCCTCGTTCTTCTGGCGGCGCAGCTCCTCCAGCTCGGGCAGGATCGCGCGCCGGCGCTCGTCGAGCTCGAGTGCCTCGTCGAGCACAGCAACGTCGAAGCCCCGGCGGGCGAGGGCGGCCCGTGCCGCCCCCGGGTCCTCGCGGATCTGCCGGAGGTCGAGCACCGACTCCTGCCGGCCTAGTCCGAGCCCTGGCCGGACGAGGTCGGGTCGTTTGTGCCGCTCTCCTTGCCGGAGTACTCGGACAGGAAGTCGGCGATCGCCTCGGCCTGTTCGCCGACAACGATGTTCGCGGGCATGATGGCCCCCGAGAAGCCGCCGTTGCGCATGGCAAAGAGCGCGTCGTCGCGGGATACCTTGCGGACATTGAAGTTCGGGCCGTTGGTGCGTTCACCGCCCTGAAGGGCACCCGTGGGCTTGGAGCCGTAGGCATTGGCTGCGTCGAGGGAGTGGCAGCCGGAGCAGCGCTCGTTGAACAGCTCCGCGCCCTGGTGCGCGACCACCTGGTCGTCCGGGACCGTGATCTCGCCCCCACAACCGGCGAGAACGGCGGCAGCGACGGCGCAGAGAAAGGTGATCGGGCGGATCACGGCGGCGCATAGTATCCGCTCTCCATGCGCCGCCTCGCCGTCCCTTGCGCCATCCTGGCCACACTGGGCGCCTGCGGGGGAGACGATGGCGAGAGCGAGACGCGCAGCGTCACCGTCAAGCCGAACTCGACCCTGCGGGTGACCGCGAAGGAGTACTCCTTCAACCCCGCGCGCGTGGTGGTCAGCGGCGCCGGCCCGCTGACGATCCGCCTCAAGAACGCGGGTAGCCTGGCCCACAATCTCGAGCTGAGGAAGGGAGACGAGGAGCTTGGCGGAACCCCCACTTTCCCCGCTGGGGAGACCCGCTCCGGGCGGGTCAACCTCGAGCACGGGCGCTACGAGATGCTGTGCACCGTGGGCGATCACGCCAAGCTTGGGATGACGGGCACCCTCGAGGTCAAGTAGCGCGGCAGGAGCGCCGCCGGGCGCGGCGAATCCCTCACTGCCCCGGCGACGGCCGGTGACGGCCAAGCTGTTGCGGACGGATTCGCCAGCGGTCGTCAACTTCGGCGGCGATTGGCCGCCGTCGGGGCGCTTTCTCAGCGCATGCGACCGGCCCGTTGCGCGGCTGCGTCTTTGCGCTTGATCAGGCGCAGGCGCGTTCCCTCTCGCCCGGTCTGCAGGTCGACCTCGTCCATCATCAGCCGCATGAACTCGAGGCCGCGGCCGCTCTCGGGCATGGCCCCGCGGCGCATCACGCGCGGCACGAAGCTCCCGGTGTCGAGCACCTCGAAGACGAGCGCGCCCGACTCCTCGGTTATGAGGATCCGAACCGGATCCTGGGCCGAGGCCGAGCCGTGTTGGATGGCGTTGGTGACGGCCTCGCTCAGGGCGAGCTTCACCTCGTAGCGAGCGTCGGCGCCGAAGCCGAATTCGGCGGCGGCGCGCTCGGCGAAGTCACGCGCCTCCTTGAGGCGATCCAGCTCCGCGTTGATGTGGTGTTCTCGGGGTTCGAAGGCGACCATGCACGATCCAACCGGGTACGCGATGGATTCTTACGCGCCAACCCCCTAATCGGATGTGTGAAGCGACACAGTGATCCAGTTGCCTCCTCGGCGCGAAAGGCAGGGTCAGCGGGAGGCGGGGTCTTCGGGCCTCGCCTCGTTCATGCCCCTATTTCCAACAAGGAGGACTCGCTCATGCGAAAGCTGCCGGTCGCCATAGCGGCACTAGCAGCGGCTGCAGTCGCGGTACCGCTCGGGTTTAGCTCGAGCCATCGCGAGGCGCCGAACATCTCTCTCGACCCCTCAGCGGACAACACGGACACGTACGCGTGGACGGCGAAGGATGCTCCGGGGGCGCTAACCGTGGCGGCCAACTGGATTCCAGGCCAGGTGCCGGCGAACGGCCCGAATTTCTTCGGGTGGGACGACCGGGCTCGGTACTACATCCACATCGACAACACCGGTGATGGCCGTCCTGATGTCAGCTATCGGTTCAAGTTCAAGACGACAGTCAAGAACAAGGAGTCGTTCCTCTACGCCCTTCCGGGGGCCAGTGGATACAACGATCCGAAGCTGAACGTGGTCCAGCGGTACTCGATCGTTCGCGAGACGATCCGCTACCAGGGCAAGAAGACCATCGTCAAGGAGAAGACGATTGCCCGCGGACTGCCCTCGGCTCCGCCGAACATCGGACCGAAGACGATGCCGAACTACCAGGCATTCGCCGACGGTGCCGTGAAGACGTTGAAGAACGGCACCAAGGTGTTCGCCGGCCAGCGCGACGATCCGTTCTTCGTCGACCTGGGCGCAACGTTCGACGGCATCAACGTCCGCAACCTCACCGGGAACAAGGGTGACGGCAAGGACGACCTGAGTGGGACCAACACCAACTCGGTCGTCATGCAGATCCCCGAGGCCCAGGTGACCAAGAACAAGAAGGCCGTCTCCTCGCCCGACGCCGCCAACGCGGTGGTGGGCGTGTGGTCGACCACCGAGCGTCGCAAGCTCGAGGTGTCGGATGCCTCGCACAAGCACGCCAAGGGTGACTGGGTCCAGGTCTCGCGCCTGGGTGAGCCGCTCGTGAACGAGGTCGTCATCCCGCTTGGGAAGAAGGACCAGTTCAACCGGACGACCCCGGACCGTGACGCCGCGCTTTACGGCAAGTACGTGGTGAAGCCCGAGCTCGCGGCCGTCCTCAACGCGCTGTTTGACATCAAGGCTCCGGAGAACGACCGCACGGACATCGTGCAGGCGCTGCTCCAGGGCCTCCCGGGTCTCAACCAGCACAAGGGGATCGAGGGACCGCCCGCGGTCGACACGATCAAGCTCAACCTCGGTACGCCTCCGGCTGACACCGAAGACCGTTTCGGGGTCATCGGCGGCGACACCGCCGGGTTCCCGAACGGGCGTCGCCTCGGCGACGACGTCGTGGACATCGAGCTGCAGGTCGTGGCCGGCATCCTGAAGAACAACCCGGTGCCGCTGGGCGACGGTGTGGACCAGAACGACACTCCGTTCCTGTCCTCGTTCCCGTACCTGGCGCTGCCATGGAACGGGTTTGACTCCGCGCCGTCGACGCGGATCGAGCCCAACCATCCGCCGGTGCCCGCCGGCGGCTAGACGAGCCAACCGTGGTGAGGGGGCGCATCGAATCGCGCGTCCCCTCGCCCGGGCTCTCCCCCAAGGACTTCCGATGACCATCTCCCCCCCAAATCTGATGAAGGTCCTGGCCCCGCTCGCGGTGTTCGCCGTGCTGCTCGCGGTCTTCTTCGCGATCAACCGCGACGAGGCGCCGTCACTACCCGTCATCGCCGACGCCGGCTCCCCCAGCGGGGACGCCGTGGCCGACTACCAGCGCGCCGTGCGCGCCGCGCCTGAGAGCGCAACCGCGTTTGCGGGCCTCGGCGAGGCCTACCTCGCGCGCGCCCGGGAAACCGGTGACCCGGGTCTCTACTCGCGCGCGGAGCGCGCCTTCGACGCCGCCCTGCGGCGCGATCCGGATGATCTCGGCGCGCTGATCGGCTCGGGCAACCTCGCCGGCCTGCGGCACGACTTCCGCGAGCAGCTGCGCCTGGGCCGGCTCGCGGTGGCGGAGGCGCCCGGGCTAGCGCGCCCCTACACGGTGGTGGCCGACGCCCAGATCGAGCTCGGTCGCTACCCCGAAGCCGCCGAGTCGATCCAGCGGGTCCTCGACGTCAGACCCGGCCTCGCGGCCTATTCGCGCGCGTCCTACTATCGCGAGCTCACCGGCGATCCTGCCGGCGCGGTGGAGGCGATGCGGCTAGCGGCCTCGGCCGGCGGCTCACCCGAGAGCGTCGCCTACATCCAGGTGCTGCTGGGCGATCTCGAGCTTGGACAGGGAAATTCCGGGACGGCACGGGTGGCCTACACCAGTGCACTCCGATCGCTGCCGGGCTTTCCGGCGGGACTGGTCGGACTCGCAAGGGCCGACGCGGCGGGCGGCGATCTGGGGAGAGCCGCCGCCCGCCTGCGTCGAGCCGCTGAGCGGCTGCCGCTGGCAGCCACGCTGGTGCTGCTGTCCGAGGTCGAGCGCGCGCGGGGGCGCGACGACGCGGCCGAGGCCGCACTCGCCGGGGCCTCCGCGCAGCGGCAGCTTCTGATCGCCAACGGGACGGCACCGGACGCCGAGAGCGTGCTGTTCGAGGCCGACCACGGCTCGCCCGTCCGCGCGGTCGCCTTGGGGCGCCGCGTCTGGCGCGCGGCCCCGAGCGTCCGCTCGGCCGACGCCCTTGGTTGGGCGCTCGTGCGCTCCGGCCGTCCGGAGGCGGGGTTGCGCTGGTCACGGCGCGCGCTGGCTCCGGGGTCGCGCGATCCGCTCTTCCGCTACCACGCCGGGCTCGCCGCGGTGGCGGCGGGCGGCAGCGGCGCTCGTGATCTGTCAATCGCCATCAGGGGCGGGGGCATGCTCTCGCCGCGCCAGCTCAAGCAGGCCAAGGAGGCTCTCCGATGAGACGCTGTGCTCTCGCACTCGTACTGGCCCTGGCCGTCCTTGCGACTGTCGCGGGTTCGGCGGCCGCCCATCCGCTGGGCAACTTCTCGATCAACCACCTGAGCACGGTGTCGATCTCCGACGACCGCGTGGACGTGCGCTACGTGCTCGACCAGGCCGAGATCCCGACGGTGCAGGAGCGCTCGCTGTCGGCGGCCGAGGTGCTCGCCAACAAGCGCGACGACGTGCTTCGCGGGCTCGAGCTGACCGTCGACGGGCGGCGCGTTTCGCTGGAGGCCGACGGCCGCGGCCGGGTGAGCTTCCCGACGGGAAGCGGCGGCCTCAAGACCTCGCGCTTCGAGTTTCGGCTGCTGGCCACGGTCGACTCGCCGCGCGCCGTGGCGCTGCGCGACAACACGTTCCCCAACCGCGTCGGCTGGAAGGCCATCGTGGCCGAGCCGGGCGAGGGGACTGCCGTGCGCACCCAGGCGCCCAGCGGCGATCCCACCAACGGGCTGCGGCGCTATCCCGAGGACCTGCTCAACAGCCCGCTCGACCGGCGCGATGCCGGCTTCCGCGTGGAGCCGGGCGATGGCACCCTGGTGGCCCCGCGCAACGAGAACGGGGACTTCGTGACCACGCGCGCGGGCAGCGACGGCTTCGCCGCCCTGTTCGAGCAGGCGGCCGCCGGCGAGAGCGTGCTCCTGCTGCTGCTCCTGGCCGCCTTTGGCTGGGGCGCCCTGCACGCGCTGTCGCCCGGGCACGGCAAGGCGATGGTGGCGGCCTATCTCGTGGGCACCAAGGGCGGCGCTCGCCACGCGATCGCGCTCGGCGGAACCGTGACGATCGCGCACACCGTCGGGGTGTTCGCGCTCGGATTCGTGACGCTCGCGCTGTCGCAGTACATCTTGCCCGAGGACCTCTATCCGTGGCTGAATCTAGTCTCGGGGCTGCTCGTGGTGGTGATCGGGGCGGGAGTGCTGCGCTCGCGGGTGCGCTGGGCGCGCGCCCGGCGAACCGCGGCCGAAGCCGGCGAGGTGCTGCCCGCCGAATTGGGGCCGAGCGCCGATGCGGGGCACAGCCACGGGCATGGGCATGGCCACGGACACCACGGCGCGGGACTGCAGCACTTCATGGAGCATCTGCGCGGTCGCCCGCATGGGCACGGGCATGACCACGGGCATTCGCACTCGCACGAACATGCGCACAGCCGCGGCCACTCGCACGACCACGGCCACTCGCACAGCCACGGCCACTCGCACGACCAGGGACACGCGCACACCCATGCGCACAAGCCAGCGGAAGACCACACAGTCACCAAGCGCAGCCTGATCGGGCTGGGCGCGGCCGCCGGCCTGATCCCATGCCCGTCGGCCCTCGTCGTCCTGCTCGGGGCGATCTCCCAGCACGAGGTCGCGCTCGGGCTGCTCCTGATCGTCGCGTTCAGCCTCGGTCTTGCGGGCACGCTGACGGGGCTCGGGCTCGGCGTGGTCTACGCCCGCAAGCTCGTCCCGAAGCTGTCGGTGCCGCGGCTGGGAGCGGCCGGGAAGCTTGCCGCGGCGCTGCCCGCGGCCTCGGCAGTGGTCATCGTGGGAGTCGGCTGCGTGCTCACCGCCAACGCCCTTCCGGGCTTGGTGTGAACGAGTTGCAGTTGCGAGTGATCTGTTTTAGCGTCTAGCGCGGAAGAACAAGACAAGACGCTTGGCGCGTGTGCCGAGCTCTCCTTTTGGACAATGACAGCTCCCCGCACAGGCCCTTCGCTCGACGCGCCCGACCTCGACTCCGCGGTCGACGCCCTACGAGCGAGGGGCCTTCGGGTGTCCGCCGCGCGCCGGCTGGTTCTCGAAGCCCTCTACGGCGCGCCGGCACCGGTCACCGCCGACCAGATTGCCCACGGCCTGGCCGGGCGCCTGCCGCGGTCCGACCTCGCCTCTGTCTATCGCAACCTCGAGACGCTCGAGGAGGTCGGCCTCATCCGCCACTTCCATCTCGGACACGGCCCCGGCCTTTATGCACCCTCGAGTGCGGCCGGACGCGAGTACCTCGTCTGCGACTCCTGCAGCACGGTCACGGCCGTGGACGCGGAGGACATGGAGCCCGTGCGTGCGCTCATCGAGGAGCGCTTCGGCTACGAGGCCCGCTTCAGTCACTTCCCGATTCTCGGCCTCTGCGCGGAATGCGCCCGCGAGGAACCATCCGATTCCACCCACGAAAGGAGACGCGCGCATGATTGACATCCCGATTGCCATGCACATTCCCGATGGCTTCCTCAGCCCGGGAGTGGCAGCGATCGCCGGGGTCCTCGCGATCGCGGCCGTGGCCTACGGATTGCGCGTCGCCAACGTGGAGCTCGACGAGGCCCGCGTCCCCCTGCTGGGGGTTCTCGCCGCGTTCATATTCGCCGTCCAGATGCTCAACTTCCCGATCATCGGCGGAACCAGCGGTCACCTGCTGGGAGCGACGCTCGCGGCCGTGCTCCTCGGTCCATGGCTCGCCTGCCTCGTGATGGCGGTGGTGCTCATCGTGCAGGCGTTCGTCTTCGCGGATGGCGGCATCAGCGCCCTCGGTGCGAACGTGCTGAACATGGGCGTCCTGGGCGCCCTGCTCGCCGGATACCTCGTCCTCGCCTCGGAGAAGGTGCTGCCACACACGAGGAGCGCCTTCCTCGGCACCGTCGCGGTCGTGTCTTGGCTGGCCGTGATGGTGGGCGCGACCGTGACCAGCGTCGAGCTCGCTGTCTCCGACACCGTGGCGCTCCGCACCGTGCTGCCGGCGATGCTCGGCGTGCATTCATTCATCGGGGTGGGTGAGGCCGTGATCACGGTCGCCGCCGTTGCCGCCGTGCTGGCTTCCCGACCGGACCTTGTGGCTCTCGCGGCGAAGGAACTCACCGCCGAGCCGGCCACACCGACACGGCAGCCGGTTGGAGAGGCGATCTAGATGAAGCGGATTCCAACCGGTGTGTTCATCGCTCTCGCGCTGGCCGTGGCGATCGGCCTGGCCACTGCGGTGTCGCCGTTTGCCTCGTCGGACCCGGACGGCCTCGAGAGGGTCGCCGAAGAGAAGGCATTCATCGAGGACGGCAAGCTGCACTCGATCCAATCCGACTCGCCCATTGCTGACTACGCGTTCCCGGGCGTCGACAACGAGCGGGTCGCTACGGGCCTGGCAGGCTTCGTGGGCACGCTGGGGGTGTTTGCGGTCGGCTTCGGAATCGCCTACGTGCTGCGCCGCCGGCCGCAGCGCGGGCCGGCGCAAGAGGCGCCGGCATGAGCGGCTGAGCAGGCCTCGGTATGGGCGCGCTCTGCAGCCACTCGTTGGAGCTCACCGGCCTGGCGGGTAACCCCGCCAGCCGGGTGCACCGGCTCGATCCACGAGCCAAGCTCCTCGGCCTCGTCTCGGTGACCTTCGTTGCCGTGTCGACTCCGCTGGCGGCCTGGCCGGTGTTTGTGGCCTGCCTGACCATTCTCACCGCTGTCGCGACGCTGGCGCACGTGTCGGCGCGTGACATCTGGCGGCGAACCCGCTTCATCCTGCCGATCGTGCTGTTCGCGGCCGTCTTCCTACCGTTCGTCCGCAAGGGAGGAGAGGAGTACGCGATCGGCCCGCTCACCGCCTACCAGGACGGTCTCGAGACATTTGCCGCGGTGTCGCTCAAGGCGACGATCGGCACGCTCAGCGCGGTGCTTCTCGGCGCCACCACAACCTTTCCCCAGGTGCTGCGCGGCCTCGAGGCGATGCGCGCGCCGCGGCTGCTCGTGCTGATCGCCGCCTTCATGTACCGCTACCTGTTCGTCATCGTCGAGGAGACCGGCCGCATGCGCGCCGCCCTCGCCGCTCGCGCCTACCGCCCGCGCAACGCGCTCCACGCGGCTGCGCTCGGCCGGCTGGCGACGGCGATGTTCCTGCGCACCTACTCGCGCGGGGAGCGCGTGTATCACGCCATGCTCGCCCGAGGCTACGACGGCCAAATGCCGCAGCTCACTCCGCTGATCCTGCGTCGCGGCGACGTCGTCTTCGTCGGTCTCGTGCTGGTGGTCCTCCTGCCCTTGCGGGTGGCGGCGGGGGTGGCCGCATGAGTTGCGCGATCCACGCCTCGAAGCTGACCTACCGCTACCCGAACGGGCACCCGGCTCTGGACGAGCTCGAGCTACATATCCGACATGGCGAGCGCGTAGCCGTGCTGGGACCCAACGGTGCCGGCAAGACCACCTTCATGCACCATCTGAACGGCCTGCTGATGGGCACGGGCGAGCTCGAGGTGGCGGGACTGCAGGTCAAGCGCGAAACGCTCGGCGAGCTGCGCCGGCGTGTCGGCCTGGTCTTCCAGGACCCAGACGACCAGCTCTTCATGCCGACCGTCGAGGAGGACGTGGCCTTCGGGCCGCTCAACATGGGCCTCGACAAGGCCGAGGTCGAGCAGCGCGTGGCCGAAGGACTGGCGTCGGTGCGGATGCAGCACGCCGCCCCGCGCCCGCCGTACCAGCTCTCGATGGGGGAGCGGCGACGAGTGGCCATCGCCACCGTCCTCGCGATGCGCCCGCAGCTCCTGGTCCTCGACGAGCCGTCCGCCAACCTCGACCCGCGGGCGCGGCGGGAACTGCTCGAGGTGCTCGAGCGGGTCGGGCACACCATGCTCGTTACGACCCACGACCTACCGCTGGCCGCCGAGCTATGCGAGCGGGCCGTGATCCTGGCCGCCGGCCGGATCGTGGCCGACGCCCCGTGCCACGAGCTTCTCGCAGATCCCGGCCTCCTGGCGGCGCACGACCTCGAGCTGCCGGCGGGCTTCAATATCGACCGTGTTGAGTTGCGACCACGGCCCGATTCGCCCATTGCGGTCCGGGTACCCTTGGCCGAGGCGAGTTAGGCGACCAGGGAATAGCGATGGAAGAGCACGAGCACAGCGAGGCGCATACGCACGAGCACTCCCACGACGGCGAGACCCACTCGCATCCGCACAGCTCGCACGAGCACGAGCACGTCGAGCACGAGCACGAGCACTCACACGGCGACGAGACGCACTCGCATCCGCACACCCACGCGGAGGGCGAGGAGCACGCGCACGAGCACGAGCACCAGTCCTAGCCTGCGCCCGGCCGGTGTGTGGGGCCGGGCCTCGCGACGACGGGCAGGCAAGGAGGTGGTCCCCTGGGCCGCCCGGCGCACGCGGCGCCCGGCGCAGGAAGGCTGGGCGTCGAGGACATCGCGCTGAGCGTTCCCAGCCGCGCGGTGACGCGCCGCGCAAACGACGGGCAGACAAGGAGGCCGTCCCGGCGTCCCTGCCGTCCCTGCCTTAGGGCTTCGTTGTCGAGTTAGCGTTCTCCAGCACCGGTAACTTGACAATCGATCTCGCCGCCCGGCGCCGGTGTCGAGTTAGCGGTCTCTGCCACCGCTAACTCGACAATGGATCTTGCCGCCCGGGGCCTGGGTCAAGCCGACCGCGGGCGCTCAACCCCCGGTCTGGTAGGCCCGCAGCGCCAGCGTGAGGATCAGCAGCGCGCCGACCGTCATCACGCCCATCTCCCCGAGCGCGACTCGCTTGGCCAGCGTCATCTGCTCCGCTCGCCCGAGGGCGTCCACGTCGTCCACCGCGTCGAGCTCGCGCTGGGCCACCCCCGCCCGCATCCCCTCGCTGACGAGCGAGACCACCAGCGGCGTCACGCCGTAGGCCACGTGCAGGCCGTCGGGCGCCGAGAGCCCGCGGGCCAGCAGGAAGAAGCCCACCAGGGCCTGAATCACGACCGTCGACTGGGCCACGCGCAGCAGCGGCCAGAAGGTGATCGACGCCCGAGCGTCCTTGCGCAGCCAGGCCGCCGCCCCCCACAGCCCGGCCACCGCGTTGGACAGAAGGACGGCGATGCCGACCCACATGTGAAACGCGCTCAGCGGGTGTCCTTCCGCACTATGTCGCACCGCCGCACAAGAAACCGTTATACCTCTCGGCTCTAGTGCTGAAGAGCTACCTGCCAGCCCTCGTCTTTCTGGTGCTGGGCATCGGTGTTGGCACCGCCTTCACCATGGCGAATCACGTCCTTGGTCCCAAGCGTCCCGGCAAGACCAAGAGCGAGCCCTACGAGAGCGGGCTCCCTTCGGACGTGACCAAGTCGTTTCGCTTCGGGATCAGCTTCTACCTGATCGCGATGCTGTTCATCCTGTTCGATATCGAGGTCGTCTTCCTCTACCCGGTGGCGCTTCAGCTGGATGCCTTCGGGGTATTCGCCCTTGTGGAGACGATCATCTTCGTCGTACTGCTGCTGGTCGCATTCGTATTCGTCTGGCGGAGGGGAGCCCTCGAATGGAAGTGACTCGGACAAAGCTGGACGGAGATCCCTCGGACCTGCGCGTCCGCCAGCTCAAGGCCCAGCAGATGCTCCGCGGGGAGCTTGCCGGCCGCGACCTCGACGAGTTCGTCGAGGAGCGGCTCTTGTTCACCAAGCTCGAGACCGCGCAGAACTGGGCGCGCAAGAACTGCCTGTTCCCGCTCGGCTTCGGCCTCGCCTGCTGCGCGATCGAGATGATCACCGTGATCGGCTCGCCGCGCAACGACCTCGCCCGCTTCGGGGCCGAGGCCATCCGCTTTACCCCGCGCCAGGCCGACCTGCTGATCCTCTCCGGCCGCGTCTCGATCAAGATGGCGCCGATCATCCGCAGGCTCTACGACCAGATGCTCGAGCCGAAGTGGGTGATCTCGATGGGCGCCTGCGCGTCGAGCGCCGGCATGTTCAACAACTACGCGCTCGTCGCGGGCGCCGACAAGTTCCTCCCGATCGACGTCTACGTGCCGGGCTGCCCGCCACGGCCGGAGGCTCTGATCTACGGGATCATGAAGCTGCAGGACAAGATCATGGGCGAGCCCGGGATGGGCTGGCGCGAGCGATACGGGGCGCAGGAGACCGGAGAGGTCGAGCACAGCGAGAACGGTCACCTTGCCTGACGCCACTGGGCTCGAGCTGATCGCCCAGCGCGTGCGGGAGGGCGTCGCCGACGAGGCCGTGACCCGCACGACCTTCCACCGCGAGCAAGCCACGCTCGAGGTCGCGCCGCAGGCGGTGCACGACGTGCTCGCCTACCTGAAGAGCGAGGATGAAGAGCCTTGGGAGGCGCTGGCGAGCCTCCACGGCTGCGACTACCTGCCGGACGAGCCGCGGCTCGGGGTCCACTACCAGCTGCTCTCGATGGAGCGCGCCGAGCGCTTCTGCGTCAAGACCCGCCTCGGCGCCGAGGACCCGCGCCTGCCCACCGTGGTCGACCTCTACCCCACCGCGGACTACCAGGAGCGCGAGGTCTACGACATGTTCGGAGTGGTCTTCGAGGGCCACCCCGACATGCGCCGCATCCTCATGCCGGAGGACTACGAGGGCTTCCCCCAGCGGCGCGACTTCCCGATGGGCGGCGAGCCGGTTCTCTACACCTTCAACGAGAGCAAGTACCCGCGCTGGTATGACTGAACCGAGCGACCC
>JBEVKF010000151.1:0-7320 GCA_040509755.1 Thermoleophilaceae bacterium
CCTCGCGCTCGGTCGTGCGGCCGATCTTGCCGAGGCCGAGCGTCTTCAGCGACTCGCGCTGCTTCTTGCTCGAGCCGTTGGCGGACCTGACCTGGGTGATGACGAGTGTCGCCATCAGGCGGGCGTCTCCTCGGTGGTCGTGACCTCCTCGTCGGCCGGCGGCACGTCCTCAGCCGCGGTCAAGTGCTCGGCGGCGGCCGCAGGGGGTTCTTCGGCGGCCGCCGGGGCGGTGTCCTCCTCGACGGCCGGAGCGGTGTCCTCCTCGACGGCCGGAGCGGTCTCCTCCTCGACGGGCCTAGGAGTCCGGTCGAGGCCGAGCACCTCGCTGATTGACAGCCCGCGCAGCTCGGCGACCTGCTTGGGGTCGCGCAGGGTCTGGAGGCCGGCGACCGTCGCCTTGACCAGGTTGATGGGATTCTGGCTGCCGAGCGACTTCGAGAGCACGTCGCTGATGCCCGCGAGCTCGAGCACGGCGCGCACGCCCCCGCCCGCGATCACGCCCGTACCGGGCGAGGCCGGCTTGAGCAGGACGCGCGACGCGGAGTGCACCCCGACCACCTCGTGGGTGATCGTCTGGCCGTGCATCGGCACCTTGAAGAGGCTCTTTCGGGCGCGCTCGACGCCCTTCTGGATGGCGACGGGGACCTCGTTGGCCTTCCCGTAACCGACGCCCACCTGAGACTTCTCGTCGCCCACGACCACGAGGGCGGTGAACGAGAAGCGCCGACCGCCCTTTACGACCTTCGCCACGCGGTTGATCTCGACGACCCGTTCCTGCAGGTCGGAGCCGCGATCGCGATCCCTTGTCCTGTCCCTAGAAGCCATGCGAACAACCCACCGTAGCGATCATCAGAACCGAAGACCGCCCTCGCGCGCGCCGTCGGCGAGCGCCTTGACCTTGCCGTGGTAGCGGTAGCCGCCGCGGTCGAACACGCAGGTCTCGACACCTGCGGCCTTCGCTCGCTCGGCGAGCAGCTCGCCCGCCCGCTTGGCCTGGTCCATGCGGCCGAGCGACTTGAGGTCGCCCTCGATCCAACTGACCGCGGCCACGGTGTGGCCCTTGACGTCGTCGATGAGCTGCGCCTGGATGCCGCGGTTGGAGCGGAACACCGACAGGCGCGGGCGCTCCTCGCTGCCGCGCACCTTGGCGCGCACCCGGCGCCGCCGGCGCAGTCTCGCCTGGGGCTTGGTCTTGACACTCACGCCCGCTTCCCTACCTTCCGGGCCACGTACTCGCCCTCGTAGCGGATGCCCTTGCCCTTGTAGGGCTCCGGCGGGCGTTGCTTTCGGATGTTGGCGGCCACCTCGCCGACGGCCTGCTTTGAGATGCCGCGAACGGCGATGCGCGTGGGCATCGGGACCTCGAAGTCGATGCCGGCCGGAGCGGTGATCTCGACCGGGTGGGAATAGCCGAGAGCCAGCACGAGCTTGTTGTCGCCCTGAAGCTGCGCTCGGTAGCCGACGCCCTGGATCTCGAGGCGCTTCTCGTAGCCGTTCGTCACGCCCTCGACCATGTTCGCGATCAGGCTGCGCGTGAGCCCGTGAAGCGCCCGGTGCTCGCCGCGGTCGGAGGGGCGCGTGACGACGATCTCGCCGTTCTGCTGCTCCACGCCGATGTCGCGCGACACGCGCTCCTCGAGCTCGCCCTTGGGGCCCTTGACCTTCACGAGCTCCGGTTCGATCGTGATCTCGACGCCGTCGGGCACGGCGACCGGCTGCTTGCCGATGCGCGACATCGCTACCAGACCCTCGCGACCAGCTCGCCACCGACGCCGGCGCGGCGGGCGTCGTGGCCGGTCATCACTCCGCGGGATGTCGAGACGATCGCCGTCCCCATACCGCCGAGGATCTTCGGTACCTCACCGGCGGCCACGTAGTTGCGCCTGCCGGGCCGCGACAGCCGCTCGATGCCCGTGATCACGGGCTTGCGGTCTTCGGTGTACTTGAGCGTCACCCGCAGCGTCCGGCCCACCCGCCCCGGCTCGACCTCATAGCCGTCGATGTAGCCCTGCTCCGCCAGGATGCGCGCGATCTCCGCCTTGAAGGTGGAGGCGGGCATCTCGACATCGTCGTGGTCGGCGCGCAGGCCGTTACGGATGCGGGTGAGGAGGTCGGCTATGGGATCGGTCTGCATCGGTTACCAGCTGGACTTGGTGAGCCCCGGGATCATGCCCTCGTGGGCGATCTCCCGGAGGCAGATGCGACACAACCCGAACTTGCGCATGTACGCGCGTGGGCGACCGCACCGCTTGCACCGGTTGTAGTTCCTCGTCTTGTACTTGGATCCGCGCTGCTGGCGGACTCTCTGTGAAGTCTTTGCCATCTACTCCTGAGCCTCTTCGCTCTTGTCGCCCGCTTCGGACTCGTCGTCCGTAGGGGTCGGCTTCTCGTAAGCCTCGGGGTTCTCTTCCTTGAGCGCTTCCAGCGCCGCCTGCTCGGCCTCCGCCCTGGCACGCGCCTCTTCCTTGCGGTGCTCCTCCTCGACGGCTTCCTGAGACTCGACGTCCTCGCCGGGAGCGCCCTCACGCGAGAACGGCATCCCGAGCTCGCGTAGGAGAGCATAGGCCTCCTCGTCGGTCTCGGCCGAGGTCGTGATCGTCACGTCGAGACCGCGCACCTGATCGATCGCGTCGTAGTCGATCTCCGGGAAGATGATCTGCTCGCGCACGCCCATCGAGTAGTTGCCGCGGCCGTCGAACGCGCGCGGGCTCAGGCCGCGGAAGTCGCGGATGCGCGGGATGGCGATCGAGGTCAGCCGATCGAGGAACTCGTACATGCGCGCGTGGCGGAGCGTCACGCTCAGGCCGACCGGCATGCCGTCGCGCAGCTTGAACGCGGCGATCGACTTGCGTGCGCGGCGGACGTTGGGCTTCTGGCCGGCGATCGTCGCCAGCTGGTCGGTTGCCGCGTCGAGCATGTTGGAGTCCTGCTTGGCCTCGCCCACGCCCATGTTGAGCGTGATCTTCTCCACTCGCGGCACCTCCATGACCGAGGAGTAGCGGAACCGCTCCTGGAGCTTTGCGCGGACCTCCTGCTCGTAGCGCTCCTTCACGCGCGGCGGGATGTTTGCCTGAGCCGATGCTTCCATCAGTCGATCTCCGAACCGGATTTCTTGGCCACACGCATGCGCCGGCCCCCCTCGCGCTTGATAGCGATGCGGCTGGGTTCGCCCGAGTCAGGGTCGACCAGCATCACGTTGGAGACGTGGATCGGACCTTCCATCTCGACGATCCCACCGATCTCCTGCGAGCGCTGGGTGTCGCGCAGCGTGCGCGGGCGGGTGTGGCGCTTGATGATGTTCGCGCCCTCGACGTAGACCTTCTCCTTCTTCGGGTCCACACGCAGCACGCGACCGGTCCGGCCCTTGTCCTTGCCGGTGATGATGCGGACGGTGTCGTCCTTGCGGATCTTGATCGCCATCAGCTAGAGCACCTCCGGCGCGAGCGACACGATCTTCATGAAGTTGCGGTCGCGCAGCTCGCGCGCGACGGGGCCGAAGATGCGCGTGCCGCGCGGGTTGTTGGCGGCGTCGATCAGGACCGCGGCGTTCTCGTCGAAGGCGATGTAGGTCCCGTCGTTGCGGCCGAACTGCTTCTTGGTACGGACCACCACGGCCGTCACGACCTCACCCTTCTTGACCGAGCCGTGCGGGATCGCCTGCTTGACCGTGCAGACGATGATGTCGCCGACCCCGGCATAGCGGCGGTGCGACCCACCGCGCACGCGGATGCAGAGCACCTCGCGCGCGCCGGTGTTGTCGGCGACCTTGAGCCGGGACTCCTGCTGGATCATCGGACTAGCGGGCCCTCTCGAGGACTTCGGCCAAGCGCCAGCGCTTGGTGCGGCTGAGCGGGCGGCACTCGATCAGCCGCACGGTGTCGCCGGTGTGGGCCTCGTTTTGCTCGTCGTGCGCGTGCAGGGTCGAGCTGGTGCGGACGATCTTCTTGTACATCATGTGCCTGCGAGCGGTGTCGATGCGCACCGTGATCGTCTTGTCGGCCTTGTCGGAGACCACGATGCCCTGGCGTACCTTGAGCCGGCCGGCGGCCTTGGGCTCGGGGGCAGGCGCCTCCGCGCGGGGCTCCGAGCGCCGGCGCTCGCGCTGCTTGGCCCGGTAGGCGCGGCGATGCTGAGCCTTGCGGCGGCGCTGGTCGGCGCGCTCTTGGGCACGCTCCTCGATCGAGCGCTGCGGGAGCGCCTCGCCGGTGTGAAGCGAGCGCGCCTGCCGGCGGCGCTCCTTGGGCGATAGCTGCTCCTGGGGCTCGGCGGCGGGCTCAGCCGCCGCGGCGGCGGGCGCGGGGGCCTCCTCCTCCGCGGCCGGAGCCTCCTCCTCCGCGACCGGAGCCTCCTCCGCGACCTCTTCGGCGCGTGCCTCCTCGCCCGCTGCCTGCGCGGCCTCTTCGCTGGGAGTGGACTCCGCCTGTTCGACCACGGCCTCCTCAGCGCCCGCCTCGGGCGCGTCGGTGGTCTCGCCTTCCGGCGCCTGCTCCTCGTTCAAGTTCTCTTCGTTCTCAGCCATCCCGGGCCTGTCTGCGGATCTCCACTTCGATGTCAATGCCTCGCTGGCGCGCAATCGTGAGCGCCCGCGCCAAGTCTCTCTTCGCCTGTCCTAGCCGCGCCGTGTTCTCGAGCTGGCCGGTCGCGTGCTGAAAGCGCAGGTTGAACAGCTCCTTGCGCGAGTTGTCGGCCAGCTCCACGAGCTGCGTGTCCTCGAGGTTATGCACCTCGACCGGCTTCACTGCTGACCAGCCCCTTCGCGTAACACGAACTTCGTCTTTACCGGCAGCTTGTGACCGGCCAGGCGCATGGCCTCGCGCGCAAGCGGCTCCGGCACGCCTGACAGCTCGAACATGACCCGGCCGGGCTTGACCACGGCAACCCAGCCCTCGGGCGAGCCCTTGCCGGACCCCATGCGAGTCTCGGCCGGCTTCTTCGTGTACGGCTTGTCCGGGAAGATGTTGATCCAGACCTTCCCGCCGCGCTTGATCTTGCGCGTCATCGCGATACGGGCAGCCTCGATCTGGCGGTTGCTGACCCAACCGCGCTCGAGGGCCTTGAGCCCGTACTCGCCGAACTCCACGCGTGTGCCGCCCTTGGCGTTGCCGCGCATGCGCCCGCGATGCTCCTTGCGCCACTTGACTCGCTTGGGCTGCAGCATCAGAGCCGGCCTCCTGGCTGCGGTCCGCCTCCGCCGCCGCCTCGACCGCCACGGGGCCCGCCGCGGCCGCCGGGACCGCCCGGTCCGCGGCCGCCGCCCGGTCCACGGCCGCCGCCGGGACCAACCGGTCCACGCCCGCCGCCCGGTCCGCGGCCACCGGGGCCACGACCGCCGCCGGGTCCGACCGCCTGCGGCGCCTCGAGCTCGGTGAGGTCCTGCGCAAAGCCCTTGGGCATGATCTCGCCCTTGTTGATCCACACCTTCACGCCGATGCGCCCGAACGTGGTGCGGGCCTCGTAGAAGCCGTAGTCGATGTCGGCGCGCAGGGTGTGCAGCGGCACGCGGCCGTCCGAATAGCCCTCGGTGCGCGCCATCTCCGCACCGCCGAGACGGCCCGACACCTGGATCTTCACGCCCTTGGCCCCCGAGCGCATCGCGCTGGTGAGCGCGCGCTTCATCGCGCGGCGGAAGGCGACACGGTTCTGGAGCTGCTCGGCGATCGACTGGGCGACCAGCTTCGAGTCGAGCTCGGGCCGCTTGATCTCGAGGATGTTCACCTTCACGGCCTTGCCGGTCATCTTGTGGAGCTCCTTGCGAAGAGCGTCCACCTCCGACCCGGACTTGCCGATCACGATCCCCGGCCGGGCCGTATGGATGTTGACTTCGACCTCGTTCTTGTTCTTCTTGATCGTGATCGTGGACAGGCCGGCGTGCGCGAGCTTGTTCTCGATGTGCTCGCGGATATGAATGTCCTCCAACAGGTAGTCGGAGAACTCCTTTTCGTTGAACCAGGTCGACTTCCAGTCGTGGATGTAGCCGACTCGAAGGCCTTCTGGATGAACCTTCTGACCCATGGCTACCTCCCGTTCTTGGTTGTCGTCAACTCGATGGTCATGTGGCTGGTGCGCTTGTTGATCTTGGTGGCGCGGCCGAGCGCCCGCGGCCGGAAGCGCTTGATCGTGGGGCCCTCGTCCACGAATGCCCTGAAGACGCGGAGCTCGTCCGCGCCGAGCTCATAGGCCGACTCGGCGTTCGCCACGGCCGAGTTCAGGAGCTTGAGAATGTCGTCCGCGGCAGCCCGCGGCGCGTGACCGAGGATAGCCCTCGCGTGCTCGACCTCCTTGCCGCGGATGTGATCCATGACGAGGCGTGCCTTGCGCGGCGCGCTGCGCACGTACTTGGAGCGCGCGCGCACCACGAGATCACCGTCGGGACGGCGTGGGGCCGCCTTGCGCGTCCCGGTCGAGGTCTCGGCGGAGCCGCGGCGGCGGGTGGGCTGCTGCACCTCGGCCTTCTCGACCTCGTCCGCTGAAGGCTCTTCCGCCGGCTCGTCCGGGGGAATGACTTCCTCCGCCACCGGCTGGCCGGTGGCCTCGGACACGGCGACTTCCTCCGCCACGCCGTCGTCGGGCGCGGCTTCCTCCGCCGGCGTCTCCGCCGCCTCCTCGGCGGGCGGCCCGGGGATGTTGTCCTTCTGCGCGACGTCGTCGTCGGCCAGCCGGGCGATCAGCTCGGCCTTGTTGCCGCTCTTCGGAAGGCCGCGAGCCTCGAGCTCCTCGCGGAGCTCGTCGACCTTGAGCGACTCCCAGCCACCCTCCGGCGGCGGGCTCATCTGGTCCGGCGGCGTCATCGCATTCGTACCTTGTCGCTGCCGGCGTGGCCGCGGAAGATCCTGGTCGGGGCGAACTCACCGAGCTTGTGTCCGACCATCGTCTCGGAGACGAACACGGGCACGTGCTTGCGGCCGTCGTGTACGGCGACGGTGTGGCCCACCATCTCCGGGAAGATCGTGGACGTGCGCGACCAGGTCTTGACCATGGTCCTGTTGCCGGAGTCGTTCATGGCCTCGATGCGCTTGAACAGGCGCTCCTCGACGAACGGACCCTTCTTTGACGAGCGAGACATGCCTACCTCCGGCCCTTCTTGCCACGGCGCCGGCCGCGAACGATGAACTGATCAGATCCCTTGCGCTTCTTGCGTGTGCGGTAGCCGAGAGTCGGCACGCCCCAGGGGGTCACGGGATGGCCTCCCGGGGTCTTATGCGCCTCACCGCCGCCGTGCGGGTGATCCACCGGGTTCATGGCCACGCCGCGTGTCTGCGGGCGCTTGCCACGGTGGCGCGAGCGACCGGCCTTGCCCAGCTCGACGAGCTCGTGCTCGGC
>JBEVKF010000152.1:0-6685 GCA_040509755.1 Thermoleophilaceae bacterium
GAGCGTAGGTTCAATCGGATCGGGCGGGGTGTTGTCTACATGCACCGTCCGCGAGATCGTGATCGGGTTGCCTGCAGCGTCGAAAGCGCTGACCGTGAGGCTGTTCTGCCCATCCGGAAGCGATCCCGTTCGAAACCGGAAGTCAGTCGTCGCTGGCGAAGGGCAGGGACTTCGAAGAGTGGGATTGCAAGAGAATTCCTGGCGCAAGTCAATGCCTGGAATCGAGCCGTTGATCGCGCCAACTCCGGTGTTGTCCGAGCCCACGGCGCGGACGAACTGCTCCCCTCCCACCCACTGCCCCTCCGCCAACGCCCCACTCACGCTCACCCCCGGCGCGGTGTAGTCATCCAGCAGCACCTCCATCCAGCGACTGTGAAACGTGGCTCCGGTCGGGCAGCTCGACGCGCCGCACACGACCAGTTGGCGCAGCTGGGTCGTTCCGGGTGGGGCTGACCAGCCGCCGATGCTCGAAGCGATGTCCAATGAGTTGATCGAGCATTGCTCGCCTGCCCGGACGCCGAAGAGGTCGCGGTCGGCCGGGTAGGCCGTCATTCGCGCGTGCCACGTGCAGTTGGTGCGCGAGTACCGGCCGCTCCATTTCAATCCCGTGATCGTGGTGCCCGGAGGGGCGTTGAAGTCGTAGGCGGCCCCGGTGAACGCCGGGTAGGTTGAGCCGACCAGGCGGGTTGTCATTCCCCGTTGCCAGTCGGCGTTGCTCGGGCAGCGGGATTCGACCGTTCCGCTGCCCGCCGGGCTCCAGGAGTTGTTCGGGCTGCCCCAGAATCCCGCGGCGTCACATGCATAGACGGTGTACGGCCGCGCTTGCGCCGTCGGCGCGAACCCGCCGATAGCCAAAGCGATCGACACCAAGCAGAGGACGGCTCGCGACAGCGCGGGCCGGCGCGAGGCAGCGCCGTCCGGCGAGCGGGGGCTGGGGTCTAACGCTCTGTTCACCGTGCGCATGCCCTCGGTGGAGTGTGAGCCTCGACGAGTTCGCCCCCGGGCGGGGTGGACAGCCTCGTGAGCTCCTCCTACCGGGGGCCAGCCACCCTATTCCCCGGCTAGTGGCAAGCGACACGAATTATTGTGGAAATAGGACGGATCTCATCCGTCGGTCGCGCCAGGGGAACTTTTGACATGACATGGCTGTCAAAAGCGGCAGGTCGTTGAAGAGCCGGAGCTCAGGGACCCGTGGCGACCGGCGCGGCCTGCCGCTGGAAGCACCGGACATGGACCCTCGGCGCGTAGCAGGCGTCCGTCCCCTTGTACTCAACGAAGGAGCGGTCCGGCTGAAAGTCGCGGCGGTGCCAGCGCACCACGCAGGCACGCTTGCCGCAGCGAACGATCCGGTAGCCGAGCAGGAAGCTGTCCGTGCCCGTGTGCAGCCGGCCATCCCAGTGGCGCGTGACCTTGCCTCGTACGTGCTCCTTGGTCCCCGGCGTCGTCCCAGGGGTGGCAATAGCCGTCACGGTCAGCCCGGCCGACAGGCAGAGCGCGATCAGGCATGTGCGCAGAGGAATCACCGCACCTGTGAGAACCCTCCAGAGGGCCCGACGGAGCGGTCAGCCGTGAATCAGCCAGCCGTCGGTCGCCCGCGCGGCCTCCATCACCGCCTCGGCAAACGCCGGATGCGGATGGATGATGCGAGCGACCTCGGGGTAGCCGCCCTCGAGCTCGCGTGCGTTCACCAGCTCCTGGATCAGGTCGGCCGCCTTGACCGAGCAGATGTGCGCGCCCAGGATCTCGCCGTACTTCGAGTCCCCGACGATCTTGACCAGACCGCCGCGGTCGTTGTAGACGGTCGGCGCTCCCACGGCGCCCATCGGCACCTTGCCGACCACTACGTCGTGGCCTGCGTCGCGCGCCTCTTTCTCTGTCATCCCGAACGACGCCACCTGGGGGTGACAGAACGTCACGGCCGGGATGTACGCGTAGTCGATCTCGTGCACGTCGTTCCCGGCGGCGTCCTCCACCGCGATGATCCCCTCGTCCGACGCCTTGTGCGCCAGTGCAGGCCCGGGCACCATGTCGCCGATCGCCCACACGCCCTGGAGTGACGTACGGAGGCGGCCGTCGACCTTGATGAGGCCGCGCTCGTCTCGCTCCACGCCCGCCTCGTCGAGCCCCAGCCCCTCCACGTCGGGCGCCCGGCCGGCGGCGATCACCAGGTAGTCGAAGTCGGCGCTCTCGCCATTGAAGGTCACCTTCACGCCCGAGTCGGAGGCCTCCGCGCCCTCGACCTTGGCGCCCGTCTCGATGCGGACGTTCTGCTTTCTGATCTCCCGCCTGCACGCCTTTGAGATCTCCTCGTCCTCGAGCGGCAGGATCTGGTCGAGCGCCTCGAGCAGCACCACCTCGGTGCCGAGGCGCCCGAACGCCGACGCGATCTCCGTCCCGGACGCTCCCGCGCCGATCACGCACAGCTTCGCCGGCTGCTCGTTCAAAAGCCACATGCCGGCGGTGTCGAGAATGCGCTTGCCGAACTTGAGGTCGAGCAGCGGCTTTGCGATCGAGCCGGTGGCGAGGATCACGCGGTCGGCCTGGATCTCGGTCCCGTCGAACTGGCCCCCGATCTTGACGTTGGCGTCGTCGGTGACCGAGCCGAAGCCATCGATCAGGTCGATCTTGTTCTTCTCGAAGAGCATCCCCACGCCGCCGGTGAGCGTCTTGATCACCTTGTCGCGGTGCTTGGTCGCGCCGGCATAGTCGAACGAGACGTCGCCGGGCGAGATGCCGAAGCTGTTGGCGTGCTGGACCTCCTGCATCACCTCGGCCACGCGCAGGATCGCCTTGGCGGGAATGCACGCCTCGTTGAGGCAGCGCCCGCCGGTGTTGTTCTTCTCGACGACGGCGGTCTTGAGGCCGAGCTGGGCCGCGCGGATTGCTGCCACGTAGCCCCCCGGTCCGGACCCGATCACGATGCAGTCGTACTTGTCCTCCGGCATGGCGCCGCAGCCTATCGACCGGCGGACTGCGAACCCGGCCGCGTCGGCATCTGGATCCGCGCCATCGCCTTGACGAGAAACCAGAACAGCGTGCCCGCCGCCGCGATGATGAGCACGAGCAGCAGGGCCGCCCAGAGCGTGGTCGCCGTGACCAGGCCGAGCGACGCGAACACGAGCGTCAGCGCAAGCAGTGTCTGCATGCCAAGGACGCCCCAGTAGCGCGCCCTCCACATGCCGTAGGCCACCAGCGCGCAAATCAGTGCGGCTGCGACGCTCCCGGTTGCCTCGCTGCCCGGCGACAGCGTGTCCTCGCCCGCGCTGTAGCCGAGCACGAGCGCCACGATGTTCGCCACGGCCAGCAAGCCTGCGGCGATCGCCCCGATCGTCACAGCCCTCGGCCGCTCGCCCGGCCGCAGCGGCTTGAGCGCCGCACGAGCCTCGTCGCTGCGGGCGCGAGAGCGCGCATAGCCCCCGGCCAACGGCTCCTCGGCGGCCGCCGGCTCCACTGGCGGAGCGGCCGTCCGGACCTGATCGCGCGGCCCGCGCCGCTTGCGGCTTTTGCGCTTAGCCATGCTGAGCGCCACGTTAGCGGCGCGACTATCCCTAGGCTGCCGGGTTCCATGCACCCAGTGCTCCGTCTGCTTTCGATACTGGCCGTCCTTGGCGCGTCGTTCGCCGTCATCCCGACGGCCCACGCGGCCAAGAGGCAGGTGCCCTTCGGGTTCTACGGCGTGATGTGGGATGGCGACATCGCCACCGCGCCCGCCAAACAGCAGGACCGCCAATGGGCCCTGATGGCGCGGTCGGGCGTGGAGTCGGTGCGCACCGTGTTCTCCTGGGCGCTTACGCAGCCGACCGCCGACGGGCCGCTCGACTTCACAGACAGCGACCGGAAGATGGCGATGGCGAGCAGGCACGGCGTCGCCCTATTGCCGGTCGTGCTCTACACGCCGCACTGGGCGGCACGCAGCCCGGACACCTTTGGGTCGACCCCGAAGTACGCGTCGGACTACGCAGCTTTCATGCGCCAGCTCGTGTTGCGCTATGGGCCCCGCGGCTCGTTCTGGGGGGAAAACCCCAAACTGCCCCGGCGCCCGATCCGCGACTGGCAGCTCTGGAACGAGCCCCACTTCGACTTCTACTGGCATGTGCCCGGCGCGGACAAGACGCAGTGGGCGAGCGAGTACGTCGAGCTCTTGCGCCAGGCACGGCCCGCGATCAAGCAGACCGATCCCGGAGCGCGGATCGTGCTGGCAGGGCTGGCCGACGCCTCATGGCGGATCATGGCGGAGCTCTATCGAGCCGGCGTCCAGGGCAACTTCGACGTCGCCACGGTCCACATCTTCACCGGCCGGCCGGAATACGTAATGACCGCAGTCGAGTTGGTGGGAAGAGAGCTCAAGCGCCACGGAGAGGGGCGCAAGCCGATCTGGGTGACCGAGGCCACCTTCCCCGCGGGCAAGGGCCGGGTGTCGCTGCCGCCCCTCGAGTGGCAACGCCAGTGGTACACCACCGACCGCGGAATGGGGAAGCGGCTGCGCGAGCTCTACAGCTTGGGGGCCGAGCGCCACCGCAGTCTGCGGCTGAAGCGGATCTACTGGGTCACCTGGGCCACGACGTACAGCGGCGACGACCTCTTTCACTACTCGGGTCTCGTGCGCTACCGCGGTGTCGGAGCCAAGCCCCGGCCGTCGCTGGGCGCCTACAGAGCAAGCGCGCGTCGCCACCAGGGGTGCGCCAAGACGACCGCCGGCACCTGCGTTCGCTAGCGGGGCGGAAGCGCGGCGGCGAGTGTCTTCGCGGCAGCGTACGGATCGGCGGCGTCGCGGATCGCCCGCAACACCACCACGCGGCGCGCACCCGCCGCGACCACCTCCCCGACGTTCCCGGCGTCGATCCCTCCGATCGCGAACCAGAGCCGCTCACCGCCGTGGCGAGCCGCGTAGCGGACGTACTCGAGCCCGGCCGCGGGGCGCCCCTGCTTGGTGGGCGTCTCCCACACGGGGCCCACGCTGAGCTGGTCGGCCTGCGAGCCCAGGGCCGCGTCGAACTGCTCCGGCGAATGGGTCGAGAGCCCGATCAGCATGTCCGGCCCGACCCGGTCGCGCACCTGCTCGACGGGCTCGTCGTCCTGGCCCACGTGCACGCCGTCGGCACCGCATTCGATGGCGAGGTCCGGGCGATCGTTGAGCCACAGCAGCGCCCCGTGGTCGTCGCATATGGCCCGAAAGCGCGCGGCAGCGCGCAGGATCGCCTCGTCGTCGGTGTCCTTTTCGCGGAGCTGCACCATGTCCACCCCGCCGCGGAGCGCCGCTGGCAGCACGTGTTCCGCAGCCGCCTCCACCACGAGGTACAGCCGTGCCTGCCGCAGGCGCTCGCGCGCGTCGGCGGGCACGGCCGCCGCTCTCAGCGGGTCGGGTTGATCGGAGCCACGGGCAGGCCGAACGCCGAGCCGGGGCGCTTGACCTTGCCCCTGTTGGCCCCAAACCAGCGCTTGAGCGCGTTGTACTGCGGCAGCCGCTCGCCGCTCTGCGTCACGAGACCCGTGTTGAACGTCGAGCCCGAGCCGCGCGGCAGGGTCGTCAAGAGGTACTGCAGCTGGCTCTTCACGCGCGGATTGCGCAGAGCGATCGAGTAGGCCTGCTGGAGATAGCGCGAGCGCGTCTTTGCCGGCAGCGCCCGCGGCCCGCTGGCGAAGTAGCCGTACTCGGTCAGGTAGAGCGGCATCCGCGCACCGCCGTTGAAGCGCAGGGCGCCCGAGCGAGCGAGCTTGTCGAGCGCCGTCGTGAGCCGCGACAGCGTCCCGATGGTGACATTGTCGGCGCCCGGGTACTTGAACGCCGGCGGATGGCTGAAGTCATAGGGATGGTGGGCGTACCCGTCGGCCTTGAGCTTGGGACACGAGGCCTTGCGCTTGTACTTGGCGTTCACGCATGCCACCGAGCGCAGCCAGGCGAGCGGTGCGGTGGAGTAGCCCGGGCGCTCGTAGGGGCTGGTCTCGCCGATCAGCACCTTCGCTGCCGGATCGGCCGCCTTGATTGCCGCGTAGCCGCGCGTGTACATGTTGCGGTAGATCGCCGGGGCGGCGTTGAGGGGGCCCAGCCAGGTCTTCCAGTTGCCCTCGTTCCAGATGCTGTATCGGTCCACGCGCCCGGCGAAGTGCTCGGCCACGATCGCGGCCCACTTGCCGAACTCCTGCGCGTTCGGCTTGTACCAAGCCTTGTTGGGGGGCGCCTTGCGCGCGTTGGCCCAGCGCGGAGCGGGCCCGGACAGCGACAGGTGCACCCTGATCCCGTTCAGGGCGGCGCGATCGATGAGACTGTCGATTTGCGTGAACTGGTAGGCGATCGGCGACGGCTTGTTGCGCGCGTTGTAGTCGTCTTCCAGCATCGTGTAGGCCCAGAGCAGGTTGACCCGGATGCGCGTGACCCCGATCGCCCGGGCGTACTGGAAGGACTTGTTGCCCGGCCAGCGAGCGTTGCCCTGCACGAACAACGAGTCGTCTTGGATCGCAAGCTCCATCCCGCGCGCCGCATTGCTGTCGTTGGGCGCGAACAGGCAGCCCGTCAGCATCGCGGCTGCCGCTACCAGGGCGGCCAGCAGTGCACGGGCGGGGCGGGGTGAGACGGCGGTCACGAGTCGAAGATCTCCTTGAGGCAGGTCTGGGTTTGCTTAGCGGGGGGTCGGTTTCTTGACGCGGGTGTTGCCGTCGAGGGTGACCCTGAACTTGTGGCGAAAGC
>JBEVKF010000153.1:0-14536 GCA_040509755.1 Thermoleophilaceae bacterium
GTGCGCCAGCGAAACAGGGTTGGTAAGTACACCCGCATCAGGATCGAGGCGGGCCGCCGACCGCCGCTGAGGGTCGACCTCTGCGTGCGCCCCGGCCGCCGGACGCCGGTTCGCTGTCCGTTCTCCTAGAGCCCGATCCATCAAGAAGCGCAGGCAGCACAACCAAAATCCGCTGGGGCGAACGGCTCATTGCGCTTTGTACGCTGGCGGCGCTTGCCGCCGACCTCACCCGCCCCGAGTGGCAGAACATGATTCCGTCGCCAAACCCGCCGAGCGGCTGGTGGACGATCTGCTCGCCGAGGGTGCCGCGCCGGGCACGTGACCACGATCCTCGCGGCGACGTCGGCGCTGCACGAGCGGATGGTCGAGCAGGCGCTGTTCAGCCTCTTTTTCCATCTACGTCCAGATTCTCGGCCTGCTCATGGATGAGCACTAGCTGGAAGGGCGCGACCAGTTCGAAGCGCTGGCCGATAGCTCGGCGGCCTTCCGGCCAGCCCGCCCGCCTGAGATCGGGCTTTGCCCGCATCTCTGCCCCGCGCCAGCCGTTTTCAGCTTTGCTGAGCGGAGAAGCCCGAACGGCCGGCTTGATTACTCAGTAGTCGCGGTTCGGATCAAAGCCGCGCCCGCGGTCGTCGCCGCGGCAGCCGCTGCGGCGCGCGCCGGGCCGGAACGGTAGCCGCACGATCACCTGAGCCTCGTTGTTGTCCTCGTCCGACTCGTAGATGCCGTTCTCGGGGTCGGCCGTGTGAACGTAGGCAAAGCAGCCGTGCAGCCCGGTCACGTCGATCCACTGCTCGGGGTAGGCGGGCGGATAGATGTCCGCCCAGCCGACCGAGGTGCCGAGCCTGACCCGCTGTGCCCCGCGGTCGTTGCTGCACGACGGGTAGACGAAGCGGCGCGGCGAGCGGCTAAGCCAGGCCCGGGTATGGGTCAGATCGCGCAGGCAGTAGGACACCTTGGGGCCGGTCCGCACGCGCCGGATCCGGCGCCCCTCCGCGCCGACTCTCCAAAGCTCAAACCGGGCAGCGTTGTAGAACTTCCACCAGTAGCGCTGCTGGTGGGCGAACTTGAACTGCAGCCGCGCGCCCGTCTCGACGAGCATCCGCCCGCCGCCGCGCATGTAAATGGCCTGGCGCGCGCTCATGAAGCTCGGCCCGATGCGCGACCCGCGCAGCTCGGCCGGCCCGTCCCCCACCGAGTCGATCACGTTTCCGGCGCGCAGCACGGTGTGCCCTGCCTTCGTCAGGCGGTCGGTGTAAAGGCCGTACGGGCGCCGCATGACCAGGTCCGGGCAGCGCAGCCTTGGCGCCTGGGGCCCGATGCAGGGGTTCTCGTCGACCTGAGCGCGATCGGGTGGGCTGCCCCGCGGGGGCTCCTGCGCGAGCACGGGAGCGGGGGCCGCGACAGCCAGAACCGACGCAATGAGAGCGGCACGCACCGTCTCATTTGTAGCGATCGCGTCGGTCTTAGAGCCCGAGCGTCAGCGCGAGCAGGGCCCGGTGTCCACGGTGCCGCCGGCCTGCGCGAGCGCGTCGCTGACGATCGAGTCGGGCACGCCGAAGCCGCTATTGCCTCCATCCTGCACGGTGGCCGCGAAGATCGTGGTCACCACGCGCCCGCGCCCGTCGACCATCGGGCCGCCCGAGTTGCCCGAGCGCACAAGGCCGCGCAGCGACGTGATCGAGCGCCGCACGGGCCCGCGCCCGTAGGCATCCTGGGTGATGACGGTGGAGGTCTGGCCGAGGCGACCGGGCTGCACGTCGTAGGGCCCGTTCTTCGGAAAGCCGAGGATGGCGGCGGACGTGCCCTGCTCGGCCCCCCCGTTGAGACGAAGCGCGGGCAGCTCCGGGAGGTCCGGCACGCTCAGTACCGCCAGGTCGTTGCGGGAGTCGAACCAGATCGCCTCGGCGTCGATGCGGTCGCCCTCGCCCTCCACCTGAACCGTCGTGTCGTCCTGGCCCGCGACCACGTGGGCGTTGGTCACCACCACCCCGTCGGCGGCCACCCAGCCGCTCCCCTGCACGCCCAGGCCGCACGCCGTGCCGAGGACCCTGACCACGCTGCGGCCGGCCCGCCGCACCTCGGGGTCGCGGGCGATCTTCGAGTCGGGCGCCCGGACATCGGGATCCGGGCCCTCGATCTGGGGGAACGGGTCGAAGCGCGCGAGCGCCTTGAGAACCGAGCCCGACGGCGGCAGGCGCTCGTTCAGCTCGCCGAGGATTGCCGACTGCTGGATCGGCTCGCGCAGCCCTTTCGCGCCCGGCGTCTGAAGCGCGACCGCGCCCCCGACCCAGACGAGCCCGAGCCCGAGCGCCGCGACGAGCAGCGCTCCGCCGATTCCGTCGAGGATCCCGAGACGCTCGCCGATGCGGTGACGGAGCCGAAAGCCGAGCAGCTCGAACGCCGAGGCCAGGACAGCTCCGACCATGAGAGCGCCGACCAAACCGAGCATTGGCGCGTATGGAGAGTTAGACCCCTCCTCCAGGAGCAATGGCGCAAGGCGCGAACCAAGAAGAGCGCCCGCCGCGAACCCGGCCAGCGAGAGCGCCCCTACGATCAGTCCCTGGGAGTAGCCCCAGACCGCCATCAGCACCGTGAAAGCAATGATGATCCAGTCCAGAGCGGTCACGCGCCGAAGTCAGACTAGTGCGCTGGCGGGGGCCCTCGGGTGACCGACCGCTCCGACGAGCAGCGCCGGCGCTTCAGCCATCGCGCGCTACCGGCGCTCGGCGGTCTTGCGGTCATCTCGCTCGCCGCGGGCCTGGCCTTCGGCGCGGGCGCGCAGTCGGGAGGAGAGCGCACCGCGGCGGACTTCGCGGCCGCCTGGGAGCGCGGCGACTACCGGGCCATGCACGCGATGCTCGACGCCGCCTCCCGGCGCGCCCACAGCCTCGCCGAGTTCAGGCGCGCCTACCGCGAGGCCGCTGCCACGGCCACGGCCACGTCCATCAGCGCCGGCGAGCCAGGCGACGAGAGCAATGGCACGATCACCGTGCCTGTGGAGGTGCGGACTCGGGTCTTCGGCCGCCTGCGCTTCGAGTTGCGCGTGCCTGTCAGCGACGAGAAGGTCACATGGGGCCCGCTGCTCGCCTTTCCCGGCCTGCGTCCCGGCGAGGCCCTGAGCCGGCTCAGCAGGCCGCCCGAGCGCGGCACGCTGCTGTCGCGCGACGACAAGGTGCTGGCCGAGGGGCCCGCCGACGCCCGCAGCTCACCGCTGGAGGCGATCGCCGGCTCGATCGCCGGGACGCTTGCGCCCGAGGAGACGGCCGAAGAGCGCAATGCCCTCTACGCACGCGGCTTCCCGCCCGACTGGCCCGTGGGCCAGAGCGGCTTGGAGCTCGCCTTCCAGGATCGGCTGATCGGCCGCGCGGGCGGGCGCCTCATCGCCGGCGAGCGCGTGATCGCGCGGGCGCGCCCGCGTCAGGCGCGACCTGTGCACACGACGATCGACACCCGCCTGCAGGAGGCCGCCGTGGTGGCTCTGGCCGAGCGCTTTGGCGGGATCGCCGCACTCGACGCCCGCAACGGGGAGATCCGCGCCCTGGCGGGAATCGCCTTCTCCGCCCCCCAGCCGCCGGGCTCGACCTTCAAGATCGTGACGGCCACCGCGGCGCTCGAGGCCGGCATCGTGAAGCCGAGGACGGAGTTTCCGGTCGAGAGCGCGGCAATCATCGACGGAGTCGAGCTCGAGAACGCCGGCGGGGAGTTCTGCGGTGGCAGCTTTCGCAACAGCTTTGCCCACTCGTGCAACTCGGTGTTCGCGCCGCTCGGGGTGGAGCTCGGCGCGGAGGCCCTCGTCGACGCCTCGGAGCGCTTTGGCTGGAACGCGGAGCCGGTGGTGCCCGGCGAGGTCCCGAGCACACTGCCGCCCGCGGTGGAGATCAAGACCCCGCTCGAGATCGGTTCGACGGCGATCGGGCAGTTCCGGACGCTCGCCACGCCGCTCGTGCTGGCTTCCGCCGCGCAGACGATCGCCGCTCGCGGGGTGCGCGCCATCCCCACCCTGGCTCTTGGCGAGCGCACGCGCCGAGTGCGCGTGACATCCCCGAAGATCGCGCGCACGGTGCGGTCGATGATGGTCGACGTGGTCGCCTACGGGACTGGCACGGCCGCAGCGCTGACCGGGGTCAAGGTCGCCGGCAAGACGGGCACAGCCGAGCTGGAGGACACGCGCGATCCGGAGACCGGCGAGACCGCGCCGTCCGACCCCACCAACACCGACGCCTGGTTCACCGCCTTCGCGCCCGCGCGCAGACCGGAGATCGTGGTTGCAGTGATGCTCATCCGCGCCGGGGCCGGCGGGGCGACCGCCGCGCCTGCCGCGCGGGTGGTGCTCGACGCCGCGCTCTAGATGATCGATTCCGGATCCGTGTGCCTCCGGGACCCGGTTACGCGCCCGAAACCCGCCTCATTGTCGAGTTACCGGTGCCAGGCAACGTTAACTCGACAACGGACACCGAATCGGCCGCAAGGGAGCGCCGCGACAAGTCGTCCCACCCCTATAGCTCGCCCGTTGGCCCGATCCCGAGGCGCCGGCTAAAAGTCGAGCTCGTACGTGATCTTCCCGCCGTCGCGGCCGCCGATCTCGAGCTCCATCGGGCGGTTCTCCGTGTTTTGGAGCGGGAGCTGAAACAGCAGCATCGAGCCGGCGGTCGGCCCCAGCTGGGCGACGCTTCCCGCCTGAGGGATGCACTCCTCCGGCGCGAGCGTGCGTGGCACGTAGGCGAACTCGTTCTCCCGCGGCAGCTCCTCCGGCTCCCAGCTGTTCTCCTGGTTGTCGCGCATCACGAAGTCCTCGGCGGTGATGTGCTCCTCGTCGGACTGGTTGCAGACCTGGATGAATACGCCGTAGAGCGTCTGGCCGGGAGGCGGGTCCTCCTTGACGTAGGCGCCGTCCGGCGGGACCCGGGGGTTGAGCTGGCGCGTGATGAAGACGTTGTAGTCCACACCCTCCAGGTCGACGACAAGGCCCTCCCGCGCGGGCTCGTCTATGCCCGGCTCCTCGTCCCCGCAGGCACTCAGCCCGGGCAGCGCGCAGAGTGCCAGGACGCAGACGAAGGTGGTCGTTCGGCGCGGGGGCATCGAGCGCGGCAGTGTATTCCAGTCAGCGGTGCGAGCGTGAGGGATCCATGCCGGTTGCGGCGCCAAAACGGGCCGCCTTCGCGGGCTCGTAGCCGGCGATCGTGGCTCGCTTGAGGTCGCCGCTCGGCGGCTCCTCGAAGATCATCCGCAGCCGTATGAGCGCCTTCTTAGTCTGGCGGCGCATCCAGCCCGCGGCACCCACCTGCTTGATCCGGTCGACGAATGTCGCCGGCTCGGCGTAGGTGGTCAGCTCCACCCGCGTGACTCCACCGCTCTCCTGGATGAAGTCGTAGACGGCGATCGAGCGATTGCGGCCACGGCGGCCGACGCGGATCTCCTCGACGATCCGCCGGGGACGGTCGACCTCCTTGATCTGGAGCTCGGCGTACTCCTTGGCCATCGGGGCGCGAAGACGAAAGCGCGCCGCCGCCCCCGCGCCGACCGGATCCACCCGGGCAAGCCGGTAGTCGTGCATGAAATGGTCGGTGTATGCCGGCCGGCCGGCGAGGTCACAGACGAAGTCGAAGATCTGCTCTCGCGGAGCGGAGATCACGGTGGAGACGGTTACCTGGCGCACGGCGGCGCCATTCTACGTGCAGGACTCAGGCGGCCTTTGTTACTACGGCCAGCCGGCGCTCACTCGCGTGCACGCGCTCGGAGCGCACGGCTCGGCGGCGCTCCTCGGGGAGGGCGGTGAAGCAGAGCTCGCAGAGCACCCGGCCGGAGTCGAGCTCGTGCAGCCGCTCGCCCGCCAGAGGAGTGCGACGGCACTCGCCGCAGCAGTCGCGTGAGAGGCGCAGTGCTCCGATGGAGCGGCGCATGAGAAAGGTGGCCAGCTCGGGCATGTGAACCTCTTCGGGCGGCCGCCGCCCAGTCCTCCAAAATCCGCAATCCCCCACATGAGTGCCCCGTCCCCGGATTGGGTAAGCTCGCTGTGCCGATTCTTGTGACAAAACCCGCAAAGTGCGGGAAAACGTCAGTTCGTCCTCGATTGGCCTGGCTACCATGAGCACACCCCCCACCCCAGGAGAGAAATCCATGGAAGCGTTCAGCGCCGGGACCTTGGCAGGGGCTGGCTCGTTTCGTTGTGACTCGTGTGGCTTTGCGGTAGCGCTCCACGAGCGTGACGCTGTACCGCCTTGTTCGGAGTGCGGCGGACACACGTTCAGACGGGCGTCGCTCTTCGGCGACCCCGCCGAAGGGCCGGATCACCACGATCTCGATGAGCGCCCCGACTGGCTCGACGAGGCGCGCGACGCGCTCGTGCGGCCCGGGGCCTACCTGACCTTCGAGACCGACCAGCGAGTGCGGGTCGTGCCGCTCCAGGAGGGCTGGACGCGGATCGGCCGCAGTCTGTCGGCCCACATCCGCTTCGACGATCCCACGGTCTCGCGCCGTCACGCGCTCGTCTACCGGGACGACGAGGGCGCGCGAATTCTGGATGACCGAAGCCTCAACGGCGTGTTCTGCAACGGCGAGCGCATCGAGCTCGCCGAGCTCGAGGACGGCGACGAGATCGAGGTCGGTCGCTTTCGGATGTTCTTCCTGAGCCTCGCGGCGGACCGCGAGGCCGTCGCGCGCTGAGGGAAATATCGACGGCAGCAATGAACGAGCCCAGCCTCGCGGCTTGGCCTGAGGCTTGTCGACTTTCTGGCCGCTACGGGCAGAAACGCGCCAAGCTTCGCCTTCTTACCCCGCCAGCTCCGCCAGCCCGCGCTCGCGCGTCGTGACCGGCTCGTAGCCGAGCTCCTCGCGGGCGCGCGAGATGTCGATCGTGCACTCCTGGGAGGCGACCCAGACCGCGAAGCGCGTCAGCGGCGGTGACCCGGGGCGGCGCAGCACGCGCCAGAGCCGCTCGGCGACGACCGCGGCCGCGCCTGCCACGCCGGCGGGCACGGACTTGTCGGGGATGCTGACCCCCTGCGTCTCGAGCAGCGCGGTGACGAACTCGCGAAAGACGACCGGCTCGCCGTCGGTCACGAAGTACACGCCGCCGGCGGGCGCCCGGGTCGCGCCCAGCCACAGCCCCTCGACCGTGTTGTCGATGTGGGTCGTGTCCGAGAGCTGGCCGCCTCCCCCGACCCAGCGAAAGCGCCCCGAGCGCACCAGCTCGACGAGGGCGGGCAACAGCGTGGTGTCGCCGGTGCCCCAAACGAAGCGCGGCCGCACCACGACCGTCTCAAGGTCGTGGGCGTTCGCCGCGCGCACGCGCAGCTCGGCCCTCGCCTTGGACGACGAGTAGAGCGCCGGGGAGTCGGGACGCAGCGGCGCCTGCTCGTCGACTCCGACCAGCGGCTCGCCCGCCATCAGCGCGGCCTCCGTACCCACGTGCACCAGACGCCGCACGCCCGCCCGCCGGCAGGCGGCGATCACGTTCTCGGTGCCGCGCACGTTGAGGCGCTCGAAGTCGGCCGGGTCGCCCCAGTCCTCCACCTTCGCCGCGGCGTGAAAGCAGAACTCACAGCCCTCGGCTCCCGCGCTCAGCGCAGCGACGTCGTCGAGGTCGCCCGTAACGGCCTGCGCGCCCCTGTCGCGCACCTTGTCGGCTGCGGCGTCCGAGCGGGCAAGGGCCCGTACGTCCCAGCCCTCGGCCCGCAGGCGCTCGATGAGCGCTCCTCCCACGAAGCCCGAGCCACCGGTTACGAACGCGGTCGGCATGCGCTGAACCTACAGCTAGCGCACGTCGCGCGGGCCCGACCAGAACGCGTCGCCAACGGTGACCGTGCGGGCGGTCTCGGCCTGGTGGCGCAGGGAGTGCGGATCGCCGTCCTCGAAGGCAAACAGCGCCGAGGCGGTCACCCGGCGAGTCTCCCCGGGTCCGCCGAGGAAGCGGTCTACCACGCGCGCGCAGCGGCGGCCCTCCGCGATCGCCGTGACCACGAGCGACTGGCCGATGCGGGCGTCGCCACACGCAAAGACTCCGCCTTCGCTCGTCTCGTACACCGCGGCCTTGACGTTCCCGCGGGCATCGAGGTCGACGCCCAGGTCCTCGACGAGCCCCTCGTGCTCGGGATGGCTGAAGCCGATGGCGATCAGCACAAGGTCGGCGGGCTCGCTGAACTCGCTGCCCGGGAGGGCGTGGAGGTCGCGGGACGAGGTGCCCTGAACACGCCGGCCCTCCACCGCCGCGACCCGCCCGCCCTCGCCGCCGAGCGCCGTCACCTGGGTGCCAAAGCGCCGCTCTCCGCCCTCGTCGAGCGCGTACGTGGTCGGTGTTCGCTTGGGCGGCAGCGGCCACGGCGTGTTCAGCGGGCGGCCGTCGCCGAGCAGCTGCGGATAGACGTCGAGCAGGAGCACGTCCGATGCTCCCTCCCGAAGCGCGTTCGAGATGCAGTCCATCCCCGTGTCGCCGCCGCCGACCACCACCACACGCTTGCCCGCGGCCACGATCCGCTCGTCCGGGGCGGGCTCCGGGGCGGCGTGGCCTTCCTCGCGCGCCACGAAGCGGTTGCGCTGGTAGAGGTACTCCATCGCGAAGTGCACGCCGGCCAGGTCCCGCCCCGGCACGTCGAGGTCGCGGTGCACGCGCGAGCCGATGGCGACCACCACGGCATCGTGGCGCCGGCGCAGCTCCGCCGGCGTGACGTCACGGCCAACGTCCACGCCGTAGACGAACTCGATCCCCTCCTCCTCGAGCACCGTTACGCGCCTGTCGATGATCCATTTCTCGAGCTTTGCGTCGGGAACGCCGAAGCGCAGCAGCCCACCCGGCGCCTCGTCCCGCTCGTAGACGACCACGCTGTGACCGTGCCGGTTGAGCTCGGCCGCCACCGCCAGCCCCGCCGGCCCTGAGCCGACCACGCCGACGCTGCGGCCGGTGCGCTCGTCGGGCGGGTCGGCGACGATCCAGCCCTCCTCATACCCGCGCGTGACGATCGCGAGCTCGATCTGCTCGATCGTCACCGCGTCGTCGTTGATGTCGAGCACGCAGGCCGACTCGCACGGCGCCGGGCAGATCAGACCGGTGAACTCGGGGAAGTTGTTGGTGGCGTGCAGGTGGGTCAGCGCCTCCTGCCAGCGGTCGCCGTAGACCAGGTCGTTCCAGTCCGGGATCTTGTTGCCGAGCGGGCAGCCCTCCTGGCAGAACGGCACCCCGCAGTCCATGCAACGCCCGCCCTGGTCGCGAAGGGTTGCGTCGTCCGGCAGGGAGAAGTACTGCCGATAGTCATGCACCCGCTCGTGGGGGTCGCGCTTCTGAAAGCCGACTCGCTCGAGCCGGAGGAAGCCGCCGAGCTCTCCCATCAGGCGGGGACCTCGGGACGCTCCTGCTCTGCGACGCGCTCGGAAAGCGCGCGCTTGTAGTCGTGCGGCATCACCTTCACGAATCGCGGCAGCTGCACATCCCAGTCCTCGGAGATCCGTGCGGCCAGCGGCGAGCCGGTGCGCTCGGCGTGCTCCTCGATCCAGCCGCGCAGCTCGACCGCCTCGTCCGGCCTGATCTCGTCGAAGCCGACCAGCTCGGTGTTGCAGCGCGAGCGAAACGAGCCGTTTGCGTCGAGGACGTACGCGACTCCGCCGCTCATGCCGGCCGCGAAGTTGAAGCCGGTCGGGCCGAGCACCACCACGCGTCCGCCGGTCATGTACTCGCAGCCATGGTCGCCCACTCCCTCGACGACCGTGGTCACCCCCGAGTTGCGCACGGCGAAGCGCTCGCCGGCGAGCCCGCGGAAGAAGGCCTTGCCCGCGGTGGCACCGTAGAGCACCGTGTTGCCGATGATCACGTTCTCCTCGGCCCTGAAGGTGGCGTCGCGCGACGGACGCACCACGAGCGTCCCGCCTGACATCCCCTTGCCGACGTAGTCATTCGCATCGCCCTCGAGCACGAGCGTGACCCCGGCGGCCAGCCATGCGCCGAAGCTCTGGCCGGCGGAGCCGGTGAGTAGCACCTCGATGGCTCCCTCGGGCAGGCCCTCGGAGCCGTGGCGGCGCGCGATCTCGCCGGAGATCAGCCCGCCGACGGCCCGGTTCTTATTCTCGATCCGGTGCTCGAGGCGCACCGGGGTGTCCTGCTCGATCGCCGCGCGCGACAGCTGCAGAAGGTCCACGTCGATCGAGTCGTAGAGCACCGGGTCGGGGCGTCGCACGCAGCGCCGCGGCGCTCCGTCCGAGGCCTCCTCGGGCACGTGGAGCAGAGGGCGGAGGTCGATCCCGCGCGCCTTCCAGTGGTCCACGGCCTCGTCCGGGACGAGCAGTCCGGTCGAGCCGATCAGCTCGTCCATCGAGCGCACGCCCAGCGAGGCCATTATCCGGCGCGTCTCCTCGGCGACCATGAACAGGTAGTTGACAACGTGCTCGGGCTGGCCCTCGAATCGCCGCCGCAGCTCGGGGTCCTGGGTCGCGATGCCCACCGGGCAGGTGTTGAGGTGGCAGACGCGCATCATCACGCAGCCGAGCGCGATCAGCGGGGCGGTGGAGAACCCGAACTCGTCTGCGCCGAGAATCGCGCCTACGACCACGTCGCGGCCCGTGCGCATCTGGCCGTCGACCTCGACCACGATGCGCGAACGAAGGTCGTTTCGCAGGAGCGTTTGCTGAGTCTCGGCCAGCCCGATCTCCCAGGGGATCCCGGCGTGGTGAATCGAGGCCTGGGGCGATGCGCCGGTGCCGCCGTCGTGGCCCGCGATCACCACGTGGTCGGCGTTCGCCTTGGCGACGCCGGCCGCGACCGTCCCCACGCCGATCTCGCTCACGAGCTTGACCGAGATGCGCGCGCGAGGGTTGGCGCAGCGCAGGTCGTAGATCAGCTGCTTGAGGTCCTCGATCGAGTAGATGTCGTGGTGCGGGGGCGGTGAGATCAGCGTCACCCCCGGCGTCGAGTGGCGCAGGCCGGCGATGTAGTCGTCGACCTTGTGGCCCGGCAGCTGGCCGCCCTCGCCGGGCTTCGCTCCCTGGGCGACCTTGATCTGAAGCTCGTCGGCGTTGACCAGATAGTGGACGGTCACTCCGAACCGGCCCGAGGCCACCTGCTTGATCGAGGACCGGCGCTCGTCGTCGAAGCGCGCCGCGTCCTCGCCGCCCTCGCCGGTGTTCGACTTGCCCCCGAGGCGGTTCATGCCTACGGCGAGCGTCTCGTGCGCCTCCGGCGACAGCGCGCCGAGCGACATGCCCCCGGACTTGAAGCGCCGCACGATCTCCTGCGCCGGTTCGACCGCTTCGAGCGGCAGCGGATCGACGTCCTCGCGGAAGCGCAGTAGGCCGCGGAGGGCGGTGTTGCGCACGGCGACGTCGTTTACGTAGGTGGCAAAGCGCTCGTACGCGGCCGCCGCTCCCTCTCCGCGCGCGGCATGCTGAAGCGTCGCGATCGTCTCGGGGTTCCAGCCGTGGTACTCGCCGCGCCGGCGCCAGGCATAGATCCCGCCGGCGGGGAGCAGCTCGGAGATCGCGGCCGGGTAGGCGCGCGCGTGGCGGTCGAGCGCCTCGCGCGCGATCGTGTCGAGGCCCACTCCCTCAACCCGGGAGGTCGTGCCCGTGAAGTGGCGGTCGACGACCTCCTTCTTGATCCCGACGATCTCGAAGATCTGCGCGCCCGTGTAGGAGCGGATGGTCGAGATCCCCATCTTGGAGAGGATCTTCAGGAGTCCCTTGCCGATTGCGCCGATCACGCGCTGCTCGGCGTCCTCCGGGCTCATGCCCTCGGGCAGCCGGTCCTGGCGGTGAAGCGCGTAGAGCGACTCGAACATCACATATGGGTTGATTGCCGCGGCTCCGGAGCCGATCAGCGTGGCGATGTGATGGATCTCGCGCGCCTCGCCGGTCTCGACCACGAGGCCGATCTGCAGGCGCGTCCCCTCGCGCACGAGGTGGTGGTGCACCGCGCCGACCGCCAGCAGCGACGGCATCGCCGCGCGCTCCGGGCCGATGTTGCGGTCCGACAGGACGATGATGTTCACGCCCCGGGCGACGAGCTCGCTCGCCTCGCGGCACATCGCCTCGATGCGGAGCTCCATGCCCGCCTCGCCCTCCTCGGCGGGCCAGGTCATGTCGATAGTGCGCGCCTCGAACACGTTGTGGTCGACCTGGCGCAGCTTCTCGAGCTGCGAGTTGCGCAGGATCGGTTGCTGCATCACGAGCTGGTGGCAGTGGTCGGGCGTCTCCCCGAGCAGATTGATCTCGGGGCCGATGCAGGCCTCGAGGCTCATCACCACGGACTCGCGGATCGGGTCGATCGCCGGATTGGTGACCTGCGCGAAGAGCTGCTTGAAGTATGAGAACAGCGGCGGGCGCCGGTCTGAGAGCGAGGCGAGCGCAACGTCGTTGCCCATCGACCCGGTGGGCTCGACGCCCTCGCGCGCCATCGGCACGAGGATCACCTTGAGGTCCTCGTCCGACCAGCCGAACGCGAGCTGCTTGGCGCGCAACGGCTCCACGCGCGGCACGCGCGGGCTCTTCTCGGGGAGATCCTGGATGTGGACCACCCGGTCGTGCAGCCATTCGCCGTAGGGGCAGCGGCGCGCCAGGTCTGCCTTGACCTCATCGTCGGGCACGATCCGGTCGCGCTCGAGGTCCACGAGAAAGAGCTTCCCCGGCCGCAGCCGGCCCTTGGCCACCACCTGGTCCGCGGACGCCTCGAGCACCCCGGTCTCCGATGCGAGCACCACCCAGCCGTCCCTGGTCACGACCCAGCGGCCCGGGCGCAGCCCGTTGCGGTCGAGCGTCGCGCCGATCACCTTGCCGTCGGTGAACGCGACCGCGGCCGGGCCGTCCCAGGGCTCGATCAGCGACGAGTGGTAGGCGTAGAAGTCACGGACCTCCCGGGGGAGCTCGAGCCGCCCCTGGAAGGCCTCCGGGATCAACATCGAGATCGCGTGGGCCGGCGAGCGGCCACCGAGCACCAGCAGCTCCATCAGCCCGTCGAGCGAGGCCGAATCGGAGATGTCGTCGCGCAGGAGGCCGCGGATCTTCTCGATGTCGTCGCCGAACAGGGGCGAGGCGAGCGTCAGCTCGCGCGCGCGATGCCAGTTGCGATTGCCGCGCAGCGTGTTGATCTCACCGTTGTGGGCGAGCATCCGATAGGGGTGCGCCAGCTCCCAGCTCGGAAAGGTGTTGGTGGAAAAGCGCGAGTGGACGAGCGCCAGGCGCGAGCAGACCCGCTCGTCCTGCAGATCTGGGAAGTACTGCGAGATCTGGGGTGCCGTCAGCATCCCCTTGTAGACGAGCGTGCGACTGGAGAACCCGGCGATCGCCAGGCCCGGAAGGTCGAGCTTCTCGACGCAGCGCCGGATCACATAGAGCTTTCGCTCGAACGCGTCCTGGTCGTCGATGCCGTCCCCGGCCGCGACGAAGAGATGGCGGATCACCGGGGCGACCGAGCGCGAGGTGGTCCCGCAGTGCTCCTCGATGACCGGGATGTCGCGCCAGCCGAGCACGCTCTGGCCCTCCTCCTCCACCCGGCGCTCCAGCGCGGCCACTGCCTGCGCGCGCGGTTCCTCGTCGCGCGGGAGAAAGCAGACCGCCACCCCGTAGCGCCCCTCGCCGGGCAACTCGAAACCGGCGACCTCCCGGAGGAAGGCGTGGGGCAGCTGGATCAGGATGCCGGCGCCGTCGCCGGTGTCCGGGTCGGCGCCCTCGGCGCCCCGGTGCTCGAGGTGCTCGAGCGCCCACAGCGCTCGCGAGATCACCTCGTGTGAGGCGGGCGCGCCGAGCCGCGCCACGAATGCGACGCCGCAGGCATCGTGCTCGTAGCTGGGGTCGTATAGGCCGCGCGCGGCCCGGAGCTGGGGGTTGGCCATCGTGGGGGTGCCTCGGGTCCGGCGAACGGTGAGCGAAGAATTGTAGGGCCGACAGGGCGGCGAGACGAGGGCGGCCGATAAGGTCGGAGGCGTGGCCGCCACGATCACGGTGCTATCCCAGAAGGGCGGGACGGGCAAGACGACGACCGTTCGCACGCTGACCGACGCCTTCCGGCGTGCCGGGCTCGAGGTGCTGTGCGTCGATCTCGATCCCCAGGGCAACCTTTCCGACTACTTCGACGTGCCCGCGGACGCGTCGCCGACGATCGCCGACGTGCTGGGCGGCCAGGCCGCCGCGGGCGACGCGATCCACGACGACATCCTGCCCGCCAACCTCGGGCTCGCCGAGGCCGAGCTGGTTCTCGCCGGCAAGATGGGCCGCGAGCTTACGCTCAGGCGAGCGCTACGAGACCTAGGGAGCCGCTATGACCTGATCCTCGTCGACTGCCCGCCCTCGCTCGGGCTGCTGACCGTCAACGCGCTGGTCGCGGCCGATCATGCCCTGATCTCCAGCGGCGCGGAGTACTTCTCGCTGCAGGGGGTCGAGCAGGCCCTCGAAGTGGTCGAGCTGGCCAAGGACTCCCTGCACCCGGAGCTCAACTGGCTGGGCGTCGTGCTCAACATCGCCGACATGCGTCTCATCCACGCGCGCGAGGCGCAGGCCTCGCTGCGCGAGCGCTTCGGCGACAAGCTGCTCGACAGCCTGATCCGGCGCAGCGTTCGCT
>JBEVKF010000154.1:0-12791 GCA_040509755.1 Thermoleophilaceae bacterium
GCATCCTGACCGGCCTGATGGGGGTGTCCCTGGCGTCGGGCGCCGCGCGCCGAACCGGGCTGATCGTGGCCGGATCGGTGCTGGCCGGCCTTGCCGCCACGGCCGTGATCCAGGGCTGGCTCGACGTGGTGGAGGGTGACTGGGCGGCGAACGCCGCCGCGCTCAGCCTGACCGTCCTCGCGATAGCTGCTGTCGTGGCCGGATTCGAGGCCCTGCTCGGCAAGGCGGGCGCGGTGGTGGCCGCTTTGATCATGGTGCTGATCGGCAACCCGTTCTCCGGCGTCGGATCCGCCCCCGAGTTGCTGCCGCAGCCGGTGGGCGGGATCGGGCAGCTCCTGCCGCCAGGGGCCGGCGGCAACCTGCTGCGCAGCACCGGCTTCTTCGACGGGGCCGCGGCCGGCGAGCACGCGCTGGTCCTGGCGATCTGGGCAGCGGCCGGGTTGCTCGCCCTGGCCGTGGCGGCCGCCCGAGGCACGCGCCTCGGGACGGCCCCCGCGGGGTCACCGGCCTGAGGCGCAGGCGGGGGCTGGTTTCGGCCGGCCCCCGCTAGCCGTTGTCGAGCGGCGAGGCGATCTCGATCAGGTTGCCGAACGGGTCGCGCAGCCACCCGACGGTCTGCCCATGGGGCTTTCGCGCGGGCTCCGATACGGCGATGCAGCCGTGCTCGACGGCCCTGGCGAAGGCGGGCTCGACCCGGGCGAAAACCAGGGCCAGCTCGACGTTGAACGGCCGAGCCGAGAGGTCCGGCTGTTGGACGCCGCCCTCGAAGTTGCCTTCGCCGAGCCCGGTCGAGGCGAAGGCCAGCGTGGTGGAGCCGGTGTCGAGCTCGGCGTAGGAGTTTCCCTCGGCCACGAAGCGGCGGCTCATACCGAAGGCGCGCTCATAGAGGGCGATCGCTTCACCGGGGTCGGGAACGTAGAGGATCACCCAGCCGAGCTGGGCGTTGTCTTCTGTGGTCATTCAGCGATCCTCTCGCGATCGGGGGCGGCTGTCTTGTAGGAAACGGACAGGCCTAGGAGCGCACCAACGCCGAGGGCGGCAATCCGGCCAGCTCCGTGCAATCGTGGGTGAAATGTGACTGGTCGGCGTAGCCGGCTACGAAGGCCGCCTCCGCCAGGCCGATGCCGGCACGAGCGTCGGCAAGAGCGCGGCGCAGCCGCAAGACCCGCGCGAGCCGCTTGGGCCCGTAGCCCACCTGCGAGACCACCCGGCGTCGTAGCTGGCGCTCGCCGATGCCCAGCTCGCCGCCGAGCGCCGGAAGACTCGCCTCCGCGCGCGACGCGAGGCGGTGGACGATCGCCCGCACTATTGGGTCGGGCGCGCGGCCCGGTGTGCGGGTGCCGAGCCAGCGGAGGATCAGGGCTCGCCTGGCGCCGGGCCGAGCGGCCTGGTAGACGAGGTCCTCCAGGCGCCGGCCGGCGTCACCCCAAAGCTCCGCAGCCTGGGTGGCGCCGTCGCGCAGCGACTCGGCCTCGACCCCAAACAGCGGCGGCCCGCAGCCGGGGTGCATCCGCACACCGAGCGCCGAGGAGCGAGCGGGCACGCCGGCCAGGAAAGCCGTGGTGTTCGGCCCCACCACCGTGAGTCCCCGCGCTTCCGAGAAGACGACATCCATGCAGCCGTCGGGGATCACCCGCGCCACATCCGGCCGGGCACCCGCAGAGCGCTCCCAGACACACTCAGCCCACCGCTCCAGGCCGGCCGGGCGATGCTCGATGTAGCTCGATACGTTCATGGCCCGTTGTCGTCGAGGTCGAGCCGGACCTCAGGGCGCCGTCTGCGTCGCGACCTGCGCCACCCCGAACAGTCCGCAGTTGTTGGCGGTGCCCCTCACGTCGCCAAGCTGTTCACGCGCCACGGCCTGCACGATCACCGTGCGACCGTCCGAGCCGGCGTAGCTGATCGTGCCGGACACGTTCCCGAAGTTGTTGTAGATCGGAAAGTCGCCCCCTGGATCGAGGTCCGTGGTGTCGGCGACGGCGCCGCCGCCCCCCCAGGTGGCCGAGAGCTCGCCATTGCCCACCTGCGGATTGGCCTGCACCACCATCACGCCGGCGGCGTCGCAGGATGCCTCCAAGGTCAGCCCGCCCAGGTTGAGGACCCTCGAGAAGCCGGTTCCGGACTGGGCGTTATAGGAGAACACCTGTGGCGTCACGCCGGCAACCGACGTTGCCGAGCCGGCCGTGTCCGCGTTTGCCGCGCTCGGCACCTTGCCAAGTTCGCCTTCGGCGATATCAGCTCCCGTCAGCGTGTTCAGCGCCACATCACGTCCCTGCACGCTCGAATTGCGGATGTCGAAGCCGCGCACCTCGTTGTTTCTGATGTCGAACGTGCGGATCTGGTTGTTGCGGATGTCGGCGCTGCGGATCTCGTTGTTCTTGATCTCGCGGCTGTCGACGAAGCCGGTCGCGACGCCGTAGGAGACGCCTCCGAGCGACACGAACAGGGCGATGCAGGAGATAACGAGGGCAGGCGACGGGCGCCGGCGCAGGATGGACTTCACGGGGGAGCTCCTCCAGGGAGGTCGGGTACTCGGGTCAGGCTTCTCCTCGAACCGAACACGGTAGCCGCCGAATCGGAGCGCCGGCGGAGGTCCAGCCCCCCGGCACGCCCCGAGTGTCGACTTACCGGGCCGTGGCGCCGGTAACTCGACAGTCGAGGCTGCGGGGGGTGTGGGTCGTCGAGCTCTTAGCCGGAGTAGGCGATACCTGAGAAGCCGCAGTCGTTTGTGGTGCCGCGCACCCCGTCGGGGTCCTGACGGGTCATCACCTGCAGAGTCACGACCTTGCCGGTGGCGCCCGTGTAGGCGATCGTCCCGGCCGCGTCGCCCGGCTCGTTGACGACCAGAGCGTTGTCGCCCGGATCGAAGTCGTCAGGCGTATCGCCCATTTGCGAATTCGCTTCGGAGTTCGGGCCCGCCGGATTGGCCCGCACCTGGAGCCCTCCCATGTCGGTGCACTGCGCCTCGAGCTTGAGCCCGCCCAGGTTGAGGACCTGGACCCAGCCACTGTCGGTCTGGCCCTGCCAGTTGAAGGACTTGAGCGTCACGCCGGCCACCGACCCCGCGGACCCCGCCGTCGCCGCCGTCCCCGCCGAGGTCGCCGTCCCCGCCGTGTCCGCCACGGACGCGGTCGGCACCTTGCCCAGGTCCTGCTCCGAGATGTCGGCCCCCTTAAGGGTGTTCTGGGCCACATCACGTCCCTCGACGTTTGAGTTGCGGATGTCGGCGCTGCGAACAGAGTTGTTCTTGATCTCCCGGCTGTCGATGAAGCCGGTTGCGACGCCGTAGGAGACGCCTCCGAGCGACACGAACAGCGCGATGCAGGAGATAAGGAGGGCGGGCGACGGGCGCCGGCGCAGGATGGACTTCACGGGGCTCCTCCAGGGAGGTCGGGTACCGGTCAGGCTTCGCTGGTACCGAACACGGTAGCCGCAGAATCGGAGCGCGGGGGGCGCGAGGCGCCTGCGGGCAGAGTGACCACGAAGCGCGCGCCGCCGCCCTCCGCCTCGAGCAGGTCCACGCGCCCGTCGTGAGCGTCGGCCACGGCCTTCACGATCGCGAGCCCGAGGCCGCTTCCGCCGCTGGGGACGCGATCGGCGCCGCCGCGAGTGAAGCGGTCGAAGACCCGCTCGCGCAGGGCATGCGGCACGCCGGGGCCGCGGTCGGCCACCTCCAGCACGGCCGAGTCCCCGGCGCTCCGGACCGACACCGTGACAGGCGTGCCGGGCGGCGTGTGCAGCAGCGCGTTCTCGACCAGGTTGGCCGCAAGCCGGTGCAGGTCATCCGCCACTCCGTCGACCGTGACCGGATCCCCGAGGTCGAGCGAGAGTGGATGGTCTGGCGAGAGCGCTGCTGCCTCGGCGGCCCCCTCGCGCGCGACCGCGACCAGGTCGACCGGCGCCGTGGTGGCCTCGCGGCCCGCGTCGGCGCGCGCCAGCAGGAGCAGGTCGGTGACCATCCTGCGCATGCGCCTCGACGAGCGCAGCGCGGACTCCGCCATCTCGCGCTGCTCGCCGGCCAGTTCGGACTCGAGCAGCTCGAGGTTCGCGAGGATGCTGGTCAGCGGCGTGCGCAGCTCATGCGATGCGTCGGCCACGAACTCACGCTGGCGCACGAGCGTCGCCTCGGTCTCGCCACGCGCCGCGCTCAGCTCCCGGAGCATGTCCTCGAAGGTGTGCGCGAGGTCAGACACCTCGTCGTTGGCGTGCGGCTTGGGCAAGGTCACGTCGGGGTCGCGCGTGCGCGCCACCTCGCGGGCGGCGCGTGTGAGCCCGGCGATTGGGCGCATGGCGCGCTGGGCGACAAACAGGCCGCCGATGAACGCGAGCAGCGTCCCGCCGACTACTCCGAAGGCAAGGAAGATGCGCACGCGGCTGACCGTGCGGGAGACAGTGCTGCGCGGTTTGGCGTACTGAACGAAGCCCAAGACCTCGGCCACGTTCTCGTCGACGAGCGGGCCGAAGGGCTTGCCGCTCTCTTCGCGCGAGACCGTAAGCGCCCGCGACACGACGCGATAGTCGGCGAAGTCCGCGATGCCCTCGAGCCCGCCCAGCGGCGGGAAGCCCTCGGGGAAAACGACCTGCCCGTTGCGGTCGAGCAGCCGGACCTCGGCATCTCCCAGTCCCGCGGCCACCAGCGCCTCCTGGTCTGCCGCCGTGATGCGGACTCCCAGCCTGTTGATCAGGCCTGCCGCGGTCGCCCGCAGGTCGTCGTCGAACCCCGCGCGAATGCGCTGCTCGGCCACCGCGCCGATCACGACCGCGAACAGGCAGAGGATCCCGAAGGTGAGCGCGGCGGTGACCACCGCCAGCTTGAGCTTGACCGGCAGCCGCGTCCTCATGGCTCTCTCAAGACGTAGCCCGCGCCGCGCACGGTGTGCAGCACGCGCGGCTCGCCGCCCGACTCGAGCTTGCGGCGCAGGTTGGAGATGAAGACGTCGACGGTATTGGTCTCGGCGAAGGGGTGGTAGCCCCAGACCTCGTCGAGCAATGCCTGACGCGACACCACGATGCGCTCGTTTCGCATCAGGTGCTCGAGCAGCTCGAACTCGCGCGCGGTCAGCTCGATGTCGCGGTCGCCGCGGAGGACCTCGTGGGTGTCCGGATTGAGGCGAAGGTCCCCGACGACCAGGAACGCCGAGCCGCGCGGCGGGCGCCGGCGAAGCAACGCGCGCAGGCGCGCGAGCAGCTCCTCGCGCTCGAAGGGCTTGACCAGGTAGTCGTCGGCGCCCGAGTCGAGGCCCTCGACGCGGGCGTCGATTGCGTCCCGGGCGGTGAGGATGAGGATCGGCACATCGCCCTCGTCGCGCAGCCGCCGGCAGACCTCGACGCCGTCGAGCCTGGGCAGGCCGAGGTCGAGCACCACGGCGTCGGGCTCGAAGTCTCCGGCCTGGTCGAGGGCGGCCTCGCCGTCGCCCGCGATGCGGACCTCGTAGCCCTCCTTGTCGAGGGAGCGCCGCAGGACGCCCGCTATATCGGCGTCATCCTCGACAACGAGCACCCGTGGCCGTCCGCTCATGCATCCTCATGGTAGGGAGGGTGCGGGCCACGACCGTCGAATCACCCGTGGATGGCTGCATCTCGCCGCCGCAAGCGACGCCGCTCCCGCGGTCTCTGGCCGATGCTCGCGCTGCCAAAGTTCGAGCAGCGCCACTGGGACCTGATCGGCCTCGCGCTCGTCGCATTCGCGGCCTTCTTCGCGTGCGTGTTCTACCTCGGCTGGGCAGGCGGCCGGGTGGGGGAGGCCATGGGCGACGGCATCCTCTTCCTCTTCGGCGCCGTCGGTTACCTGGCGCCGGTGGCCCTGTTCGCGGTCGGCGCGCTGCTCGTCGTGCGCCCGATGATCCCGGCAATCCATCCCTTCAAGACGGGCGCGGCATGCCTGGTGGGCGCGCTCACGCTCGGGCTCGCGGCCGGATCGCTCGGGCTCGGTCCCGGCGACACTCCGCGCGACGGCTTCCTCGATCCGAGCTACCTGCGCGAACACGGCGGGCTGGTCGGAGAGTCGCTCTTCTGGGTCGCGACAAAGCTGTTTTCCGAGGCGGGCGCGCACATCCTCTTCGTGTTCCTGATGCTGGCCGCCGTGCTGTTGCTGACCGGCGCCTCGATCGCGGGCGTGGTGCAGGCCGGCCGTCAAGCCGCGACCACGACCACCGAGCGCGTGCGCCGCGGCGCCGCCCGCCCGATCCCCCCGCCGGCTGCCCCGCCGGAGCCCGAAGGCCGCGAGCCGATCGTGCGCGCGACTCACGTGGAGGCGCCGGCGCTCGATGAGGAGGAGGACGAGCCGGAGCCCGACCCGTACGGCGAGCCCGAACCTTCTTACGAGCCCGAGACCCTCCCCGAGAGTCCGGAGCCCGAGCGGGTCGAGCTGACCCCGATGGGCAATCGGCGCTCGAACGTCACGGAGGCCGACGACCTGGAATACCGGATGCCCAAGGAGTCCTTTCTCAAGCGCTCGAACGGCGCACAGAAGGTCGACACAAAGGGCATCGAGCGCACAGGCGCACAACTCACCGAGGCGCTCAGCCATTTCAACGTCGAGGGCCGCGTAATCGGCACGGTCACGGGCCCGCACGTCACGCGCTACGAGCTGCGCATGGCGCCCGGCGTGAAGATGTCGAAGGTCGCACAGCTCAAAGACGACCTGGCCTACGCGCTCGCAGCCGATCAGGTGCGCATCCTCGCTCCGATTCCCGGCAAGCAAGCGGTGGGCGTCGAGGTCCCGAACCGGGTGCGCAAGATGGTGCACCTGGGCGACGTCTTCCAAGAGGCGCCCAAGGGCTGGTCGCCGCTGTCGGTCTGGCTGGGCAAGGACATCGCCGGCAAGGCGATCGGCACCGATCTCGCCAAGCAGCCGCACATCCTGATCGCCGGCACCACCGGCTCGGGCAAGTCGGGGTGCGTGAACGCCATGCTCTCGAGCGTGTTGCTGCGCTCGGACCCCAACGAGGTCCGGATGGTGCTGGTCGACCCAAAACGCGTCGAGCTCAACCACTACGAGGGCATCCCGCACCTCCTGACCCCGGTCGTGACGAGTCCGCGCCTGGCCGCAAACGTGCTCGGCAACCTCATCAAGGAGATGGAGGAGCGCTACGGCGTGATGAGCCGGACAAAGACGCGCAACCTCGTCGAGCTCAACCGCGTGCGCGCCAAGCAGGGTGAGCGCCCACTTCCCTACATCCTCTGCGTGATCGACGAGCTCGCCGACCTGATGATGGTCGCGCCCGCCGACGTCGAGGACTCGATCATCCGCCTGGCACAGAAGTCGCGCGCCGTCGGCATCCACCTCGTGCTCGCCACCCAGCGCCCGAGCGCCGACGTGATCACCGGCATGATCAAGGCCAACGTGCCGGCCCGGATCGCATTCGCGGTCTCGTCGCAGACCGACTCGCGCGTGATCCTCGACCAAAACGGGGCGGAGTCGCTGCTGGGCCAGGGCGACATGCTCTTCCGGCCGGCCGGGGAGTCGCGCTCGGCGCGCATCCAGGGCGCCTTCATCACCGAGGAGGAGATCGAGCGGCTGACCGAGTTCTGGCGCCGCCAGGGCGAGCCGGAGCTCCACGAGGAGCTCCTCGAGGCCACGGAGAGCGACGAGGAGGGTGAGGGGAGCGAGGGCGACTTCGACCCCGACCAGGACGATCTGCTCGGCGACGCGGTTTCCACCGTGGTCCAGATGGGCACGGCCTCCACGTCGATGCTGCAGCGGCGCCTGCGCGTGGGCTATACCCGCGCCGGGCGACTGATCGACATGATGGAGCGCCGCGGGGTGATCTCGGGCTACGAGGGCTCCAAGGCCCGCCAGGTCCTGATCACCGAGGCAGACCTGCCGCGCGTGCTCGAGGCGCTGGCCGAGCCGGCGGTTGGGGCGGCTGCCGACGACCCGCAGCCCTAAAGAAGTCTGCCCAGGCGTCGATGCCCATTGAATGTGGGATCAGCAGTGGCTGGAATCACTAGTTGCCAACGTGCCGGGCGCGATCTACCGCTGCGCGCACGCAAGCGACTGGGAGATGCAGTTCATGAGCCGCGAGATCGAGCGGATCACCGGCTACCCCGCGGACGAGTTCATCGGCAACCACGCACGCTCGTATGCCAGCGTGATCCACGAGGACGACCGCGCCCTGGTCGAGGAGGAGGTCGACGCCTGCGTCGAGCGACGCGAGCCGTTCGTGCTCGAGTACCGCGTGGTGTGCGCCGACGGGAAGTCGCGCTGGGTCCACGAGCAGGGACAGGCCGTGTTCGACGACAAGGACGAGGTGGCCTATCTCGACGGTGCGATCTTCGACATCAGCGACCGCAAGCGCCTGGAAGAGCAGCTCGAGCAGCTCGCCTACAACGACGTGCTCACGGGCCTTCCCAACCGCGCGAGCTTCCTTGACCATCTGGAGCTCGCGCTTGCGCGGGCGCGCAGGTCGGGAGCCGGCGTCGCCCTCCTGTACCTCGACCTCGACGACTTCAAGCTCGTAAACGACAGCTTCGGGCACGCGGTCGGCGACGAGCTGTTGTGCGAGGTGGCGCGCCGGCTGGTGGCGGGAACGCGCGAAACCGACCTCGTGGCCCGTCAGGCGGGTGACGAGTTCCTTGTCCTGATGGCCGATCTCAACACCCTGGAGCCCGAGCGCGCGGCGGTCGCCCTCGCCGGTCGACTGCGCCAGGCGCTGAGCGAGCCTGTCTTCCTCTCGGGCGCCGAGGTCTACGTGACCGCAAGCATCGGCATCAGCGTGGGCGTGGGCGGTGGCGAGCTGCCGAGGGCCGACGAGCTGCTCAAGCGCGCCGACATCGCGATGTACCGCGCCAAGCACGCGGGACGCGACGGCTGCGAGGTCGGCCGGGAGGACAACGGAGAGGCGATGGCCCGGCTCTCGCTGGCCGGTCGCCTGCGGCGCGCCGTCGAGCTGGACGAGTTCGAGCTCCACTATCAGCCGCTGGTCGAGCTCGCGACCGGCCGCATGCTGGGCGTCGAGGCGCTGATTCGCTGGCACCACCCCGAGCGCGGCCTGATCATGCCCAACGATTTCATCCCGCTCGCCGAGCGCACGGGGGCCATTCACCAGATCTCCGACTGGGTGGTCTCACAGGCGTGTCGACAGAGCGCTGCATGGCAGGCGGAGGGACTCGACCTCTACGTCTCGGTCAACCTGCCGGCGCCCTTCTGGCGCCCGAGCGCGATGCACTCGGTGCTGCTCACGATCGAGTCGTTTGGCATCAACCCGGAGCGCCTGATGATCGAGATCACCGAGTCGGCCGCCATGGACAACCACGGGCGCAATGAGGCCATGATCGGCGAGCTGCGCAGACGCGGTGTTCAGGTGGCGATCGACGACTTCGGCACCGGTCACTCGTCGCTTGCGCGCCTGAACCAGCTCGCGGTCACCACGCTGAAGATCGACCGCTCCTTCGTAACCAACCTCCCCGGCGACGAGAGCGCCGCCGTCCTGGTGGGCGGGATCATCGACCTCGCCCGAAGCCTCGGGCTGCGGCCGCTGGCCGAGGGCGTGGAAACCGCGGCCCAGCGCGACTTCCTGATCGCCCGCGGGTGCGAGCTCGGACAGGGCTACTTCTTCAGCAAGCCGGTGGAGGCGGCGGCGGTGGCGGCCTACGTCGCGCCCGGTTCGCCTACCGAGGCTCTCGCAAGCTGACGCCCGCCGGGCGCCGGGCTCCGGCTTTGCATCACAATGCCCCGCGCATGCCGACGATCGGCGACACGCTGCGTGAGGCACGGATGCGCCAGCGTCTCGACATCGGCGACGTCGAGAAGCGGACGAAGATCCGTGCGAAGTACCTGCGGGCGCTCGAGAACGAGGAGTTCTCGATGCTGCCCGGGCCAACGTTCGTCAAGACGTTTCTGCGCACCTACTCGGAGGCGCTGGGGCTCGATCCCCATCTGTTGGTCGAGGAGTACCGAGCGACCTATGAGTCGCGCGAGGAGATGGAGCAGGTACAGACGCTCGGGCCGCCCGGGGTCGGGCGCGACTGGCGCCGCGGCGGGCCGCGCCGCCCGCGTGGGCCTTGGGTCGCAGTTGCGCTCATGCTGGTGGGCGTGCTCGTCGCGCTGCTGGTGATCGGCCTCGTGGGCGGCGACGACGAGGGTGACGGCGGCCAGGCGTCGGAGGCGACGGAGACCCAGCCCAGGCCGCAGCGCACTCAGCCGGAGGAGCCGCCGCCGAAGCCCAAGCGTGTGGTCCTTCGGATTGCTCCGGTCACCGAGACCTACGTGTGCATCGATACCGGACCGGGGACGGACATCCGCTTCGAGGGGATCATCGACGCCCCGCAGACCTTTCGCGGGCGCCGCCTGCGCGTGAACCTCGGCAACACGTCCGTGGAGATCACCAAGAACGGCAGGCGCTTTGCGATCGAAGCGAGCGGCGACCCGGTCGGCTTTGCCTTCACTCCCACCACAACCCGACCGCTGCCCCTGGGCGAGCGGCCCTGCGCGTAGATGAGCGCGAGGGCGGGGATCGTGGTCACCGGCACGGAGGTGCTCACCGGCCGCGTGCAGGACCGAAACGGGCCTTGGCTGTCCGACCGCCTGTTCGAGCAGGGCATCGAGCTGGCTCACATCACGATCTGCGGGGACCGCCCCGAGGACATGCGGGCGCAGCTGCAGTTCATGGCCGACCAGGGGGTCGACCTCGTGATCACGAGCGGCGGCCTCGGGCCGACCGCCGACGACCTCACGATCGAGGTGGTTGCCGAGTTCGCGGGGCGCCCGCTGTTTCTCGACGAGGCGCTCGAGCAACGCATCGCGGACATCCTCAAGCCGCTCATGAAGCGCTTTCGCGACGTCGACTTCGACGCCATTCGCGAGTCGAACCGAAAGCAGGCGCTGGTGCCCGAAGGTGCGCACGTGATCTACCCGGCCGGCACCGCCCCAGGTCTCGTCGTGCCGGGCAAGCCGGCGATCGTGGTGCTGCCCGGCCCGCCGCGCGAGCTTCACGCGATGTGGCCGCAGGCCGTGGCGACGGACGCCTTCAAGGAGGCGGTCGGGACGCGCTCGAGCTACGAGCAGCAGACGCTGCGGCTGTTCGGCATCCCGGAGTCGGAGATCGCCGAGACGATGCGCCAGGCGAGCGAGCGCGGCATCGACCTTGACGCGCTGGAGATCACGACCTGCCTGCGGCGCGGCGAGGTCGAGATCGTGACGCGCTTCGAGCCCGCGGCGCAGCCGGTCTACGACGAGTTCGCCTCCTGGGTCGCCGAGCGCCACGCCGCGACGCTGTTCTCCGACGACGGGCGCTCCGTCGACCGCCAGCTCGCCGACATGCTGAGCGCCGGCCCGGTGAGCTCCGTGGCCGTCGCCGAGTCCTGCACCGGCGGGCTCGTGGCCGCGCGGCTCACCGACCTGCCGGGGTCCTCGGCCTACGTGGGTGGCGGGGTCGTCGCCTACTCGAACGAGGCCAAGACTGAGCTCGTGGGCGTCGACCCCGAGCTGATCGAAGCCCACGGCGCGGTCTCGCTGGAGGTCGCGCGCGCACTGGCCGACGGCGCGATCGAGCGCTTCGGCGCCGATGCCGGCATCGGCGTGACCGGCGTCGCAGGGCCGGACGGCGGCAGCGAGGACAAGCCGGTCGGCACGGTTTGGTTCAGCGTCGCGCTGCGCGACGGGCCGCGCATCGACCGGCGCGCGCACCTGCCCGGATCGCGGGCCGACGTGCGCGACCGCGCGACCACGGTCTCGCTGCACCTGCTGCGCCGCCTGCTGCTGGGGCTCGGCGACCTGCGCACATAGCCGCCCGCTCCGTCCGCCGCGAGCTCCACACTGCGTCCTCCATCTCGGTGCAGATCCGGCGCCGACTGGTCCTCCAGTCGTGGCGAGGGCCACCGTACGGTGCGGTCCGTCCGGTCCGGAACGGAGAATCCGGGCTTCGCAAGCAGAGAGGAACGAGCATGTCGGTCACCGAGCAGGACAAGGCGGCAAAGGCCCGCGACGCAGCGCTGCAGGGCGCGCTTCAGCAGATCGAGCGCCAGTTCGGCCAGGGCAGCGTCATGCGCATGGGGGACGAGGGCGCGCAGGTGCGCGTCAGCGCGATCCCCACCGGTGCGCTCTCGCTCGACCTCGCGCTGGGCATCGGCGGGATGCCGCGCGGGCGCATCGTGGAGGTCTTCGGACCGGAGTCCTCGGGCAAGACGACGCTCGTCTACCACATGCTCGCCGAGGCCCAGAAGCTCGGCGGCGTGTGCGCGTTCATCGATGCCGAGCACGCGATGGACCCGCTCTACGCCAAGGAGATCGGCGTCGACATCGACGAGCTGCTCGTATCGCAGCCCGACTACGGCGAGCAGGCGCTCGAGATCGCGGACATGCTGGTGCGGTCGGGCGCGGTCGACATCGTGGCCGTCGACTCCGTGGCGGCGCTGACGCCGCGCGTCGAGCTCGAGGGCCAGATGGGCGACCAGACCGTCGGCCTGCAGGCGCGGATGATGTCGCAGGCGATGCGCAAGCTGGCCGGCAATCTCAACCGCACCCAGACGCTCTGCCTCTTCACCAACCAGATCCGCGAGAAGGTCGGCGTGATGTTCGGCTCGCCGGAGACCCAGCCCGGCGGCCGCGCGCTGAAGTTCTACTCCTCGCAGCGCCTGGACATCCGCCGCATCGAGACGCTCAAGGAGGGGACCGAGGCGGTCGGCAACCGCGTCCGCGTCAAGGTCGTCAAGAACAAGGTGGCGGCGCCGTTCCGCCAGGCCGAGTTCGACATCGAGTTCGGCAAGGGCATCTCCTCGTCGGGCTGCATCCTGGACCTGGGGCTCGAGCACTCGGTCGTCTCCAAGTCCGGCTCGTTCTTCTCCTACGG
>JBEVKF010000155.1:0-6745 GCA_040509755.1 Thermoleophilaceae bacterium
GACACGGCCCCGGCCATGATGTGGACAACCGGCGTCGACGGCCTGATCACGTTCGTCAACCAGGGCTGGCTGCGCTTCACGGGGACGACCTTCCAGGAGGAGATGGGCGCGAGCTGGGCGCTCGGGGTGCACCCCGACGACGCCGACCTCGTCCTCTCCACCGGGGACGACGCGCTCGCCGAGCGCCGGCCGTGGCAGGGGGAGTACCGGCTCCACCACCACTCGGGCGAGTACCGCTGGATCGACGACCGCGGCGTCCCCCGCTACGTGGGCGACCAGTTCGTGGGCTACGTCGGCACCGCCATCGACATCCACGAGCGCAAGACGATGGAGGCGCGCCTGTTCGAGGTCTACCAGCGCGAGCACCGGATCGCCGAGACGCTGCAGCGCAGCCTGCTGCCCGAGCGGCTGCCGCCTATCGACGGCCTCGAGCTGGCGGCGCGCTACCTGCCGGGCGCGCGCGGCGCCGCGATCGGCGGCGACTGGTACGACGTCCTCGAGCGCCCCGACGGGCGCGTAGCGCTCGTGGTGGGCGACGTGGCCGGCCACGGCCTGCGCGCGGCCGCGTCGATGGGCCAGCTCCGCAACGCGTTCCGTGCCTATGGGCTGATCGAGTCCTCGCCCGCCCAGGTGGTGGCCCGAATCAACAGGCTCGTGATGAGCGGCGTCGAGCAGGTGATGGCGACCGTGCTCTACCTCGTGCTCGACCGCGAGACGGGCGAGATCCGTTTCGCGAGTGCCGGTCACCCGCCGCCGCTCGTGCTGGCACCGGAGAGCGTCCACTTCCTGGAGGGCGGGCGCTCGGTGCCGATCGGCGCCGCGGAGCCGGGCGTGTTTCGCGAGGCGACCGCCGTCCTGCCGGCGGGCGCATCGCTGCTGCTCTACACGGATGGCCTGGTGGAGCGGCGCGACGTGCCGCTCGAGCGCAGGCTTGGCGAGCTCGCCGACGCGGCGGGGCGGGCGGAGGGCGAGCTGGAGGGGCTGTGCGACTACGTGCTGGGTGCCGTGCTCGGCGAGCAGGTGCCGAGCGACGACGTGGCGCTGCTCGCCGTGCGCCGCCGGTCGGTGGCCGGCGAGCGGATGCGGGTGTCGCTGCCGGCCGAGCCCGGGTCGCTCGCCGGCCTGCGGCGCCGGCTCGGCCGCTTCCTGGTGGAGGTGGGGGCGAGCGACGTGGAGGCCTACGAGATCACGCTGACCGTCTGCGAGGCCGCCGGCAACGCGATCGAGCACGCCTACGGACCGGGCGATGCCATCTTCGAGGTGGAAGCCGCGATGCGGGACGGGGAGCTCGTGGCCACCGTGCGCGACAGCGGCACGTGGCGCGACCGTCGCGGCACTCACCGCGGGCGCGGCCTCAAGATCATCGAGGGCCTCATGGACGAGGTGGAGGTCGCGACGGAATCCACGGGTACCGTTGTTTGCATGAGAAGGCGGCTGGCTGCGTGACCACCGCGGCCGAGATCGTGATTGAGCGGCACGCCGGCACGGTCGTGGCGCAGCTCAGCGGCGAGGTGGACATGACCAACGCGGCGTACGTGCGCGAGGAGATCGTCGAGTCGGTCCCCAACGACGCACTCGCGCTGATCATCGACCTGGGCGGCTGCCGCTACCTCGATTCCGCGGCGATCGAAGTAATCTTCGACCTCTCGCGACGCCTCGCCCGCCGGCGCCAGGAGCTTCGACTTGTCCTCCCATCCGCTTCGCCGCTGCGCCGCGTGCTCGAGTTGACCGAGGTGGCCAGCGTGGCGGCGGTACACGACTCGCTCGACTCCGCCCTTGCGTAGAGCGATGCGGAACCGGGCACAAGTGGACCGTGAGCGACGACGCAGCGGCGTGGGCTGACATGGAGGACAACGAGGCTTCCCCCTCGCGGCTCAAGCGCAAGGAGTACGAGCGTGAGCTCGCCAGGCTCCAGCTCGAGCTCGTGAAGCTGCAGCACTGGGTCAAGCAAGCAGGCCTCCGGGTGGTGTTGGTCTTCGAGGGCCGGGACGCCGCAGGCAAGGGCGGCGTCATCCAGCGCATCGTCGAACCGCTCAATCCTCGCGGGGCCACGATCGTCGCGCTCGGCACGCCGAGCGATCGAGAGAAGGTGCAGTGGTACTTCCAGCGCTATGTCGCGGAGCTGCCGGCCGCCGGTGAGATCGTCCTGTTCGATCGCTCCTGGTACAACCGCGCCGGCGTCGAGCGGGTGATGGGCTTCTGCACCGACGAGGAGTACTGGGACTTCATGCAGAGCTGCCCCGAGCTCGAGCGCATGCTGGTTCGCGACGGCATCATTCTGCGCAAGTACTGGTTCTCGGTCAGCGACGCCGAGCAGGAGCGCCGCTTCCAAAAGCGCTCGGCGGATCCCACCCGCCGCTGGAAGCTCAGTCCCATGGACATCAAGTCCCGCGATCTGTGGGTGGAGTACTCCCGCGCCAAGGATGAGATGTTCCGCTACACCCACACGCCCGACGCGCCCTGGTACACGGTCGAGTCGGACGACAAGCGTCGCGCTCGTCTCAACTGCATCTCCCACCTGATCGACACGATCCCGTACGAGGACGTGCTCCCCGAGCCGATCGAGCTGCCGGCCCGCCCCAAGCAGGAGGACTACAAGCGCCCGCCGCGCGACGCGCACACTGAGATCGTCGGGAAGTACTAGATGACTGTTCCAATCATCTAGCCAGCCCGTCGCAGTAGTCTCAGCACACCGGGGCAGCATCAGCGAGGGAAGGAGAGTCATGGCGCACGAATCGCCAAAGAGGATCCGCAACGTGGCCTTGGTCGGCCACCGAGGCAGCGGGAAGACTTCTGTAAACGAAGCACTCCTGTTCACGGCCGGAGCGATCAACCGGCTCGGCTCGGTGGCTGACGGAACCACGCTGTCGGACTCGGCATCCGACGAGAAGGCGCGCGAGATGTCGATCTCCGCGAGCCTCTCCTCGTTTCGCTGGGACGGCCGCAAGATCAACCTGATCGACACTCCCGGCGAGCCCTCCTTCGTGGCCGACGCGCTCGCCGCACTTCGCGTATGCGAGGGCGCGGTCTTCGTGGTCAACGGCGTGATGGGCGTCGAGGTGAGCACGAGCCGGCTCTGGCAGCGCGCTTCGGAGCTGGGACTTTCGCGCACCGTGTTCGTGAACATGCTCGACCGCGAGCGCGCCGACTTCTTCCGCACCCTGGACGCGCTGAAGCAGGCCTTCGGGCCACACGTCGTGGCCACCGAGATCCCGATCGGCGCCGAGCACGAGCTCGAGGGCGTGGTCGACCTCATCGACATGAAGGCCTATCGCTACGACGGCGCCGGGCGCGAGAACTCCGAGGAGATCCCGATCCCCGACGAGCTCGCCGACCAGGCCGCGGAGTACCGCGAGAAGCTGATGGACGAGGTGGCCGAGGTCTCCGACTCGCTGATGGAGCGCTACCTCGAGGGCGAGGAGATCTCACATGAGGAGACCGTCAGCGCGCTCAAGACCGGGGTGACAGAGGGGCATCTGTTTCCGGTGACCTGCGGCGCGGCCACGCGCAACCTCGGCGTCAACCGGCTGCTCGACGCCCTCGTCGAGGACCTGCCCTCGCCCGCCAAGAAGGGGACCGTGGAGCTCGACGGCGTCACCCTCGAGCCCGACGAGGACAAGGAGATGGTGGCCTTCGTCTTCAAGACGCTCGCCGACCCCTACGCCGGTCGAATCAACCTCTTCCGCGTCTACCAGGGCGTCATGAGCCACGACTCGCACGTGCACAACTGCCGCGCCCATACCAAGGAGCGGATCGGCCAGCTGCTCGTGCCGCAGGGCAAGGAGACAGAGCACGCCGACGAGTTCGGCCCGGGCGACATCGGTGCGGTCGCCAAGCTCAAGGAGACCCACGCGGGGGATGTGCTCGCGTCACACGACGCCGAGATCCCACTCAAGCTGCCGAGCATGCCGCGCCCGGTCATGGCATTCGCGATCGAGGCCAAGGCCAAGGGCGACGAGGACAAGATGGGCCAGGCGCTGCGGCGCCTCCAGGAAGAGGATCCCACGATCGACTTCCACCGCGACGAGCAGACCGGCGAGCAGATCCTGGCCGGCATCACCCAGATCCACGTGGAGGTGATCGTCGGGCGCATGAAGGAGCGCTTCGGCGCCGAGGTCGAGCTCCACCAGCCACACGTGCCCTATCGCGAGGCGATCAAGACCTCCGCCAAGGCGCACGCGCGCTACAAGAAGCAGACCGGCGGTCGCGGCCAGTTCGCCGACTGCCACATCGAGCTGGAACCTCTCCCCGCCGGAGAGGGATTCGAGTTCGTCAACGCCATCAAGGGAGGCGTGATCCCGGGTGGGTTCATTCCCGCCGTCCAGAAAGGCGTGGTGGAGGCGATGAGCAACGGGACGGTTGCCGGCTTCCCCGTGCAGGACGTCAGGGTGAGGCTCTTCGACGGCCAGCACCACTCGGTCGATTCCTCGGAGATGGCATTCAAGATCGCCGGCTCCATGGCTTTCAAGGAAGCCATGGAGAGCGCCAAGGCGGTGCTGATGGAGCCCATCATGACCGTTACGGTCGCGGTGCCCGAGGAGTACGTGGGCGACGTGATCGGCGACCTCAACTCGCGCCGCGGGCGGCCGCTCGGCATGGAGCCAAACGGCGGCCTGACCGAGGTCAAGGCCGAGGTCCCAATGGCGGAGATGCTCAGCTACGCGCCCGACATGCGAGCGATCACCGGGGGGCAGGGCGAGTACACGATGGAGCTCGCCCGCTATGAGGAGGTGCCCGCCCACATCGCCGAGGGGGTCGTGCAAGAGATGCAACGCGAGGCCGAGGTGGTCAAGGCCTAGCCCTATCATCGGGCGCGATGAAGAAGGAGCTAAGGCCGGTCCACGACGCCGTCACCTGCGACGTCTGCGGACGCACCATCCTCAAGGGCGAGCGCACCGAGCCCTATCTCGCCCCGGGTGGGCACCGTCACCAGGTCTGCGACCTGTGTGCGGTGCGCGCTCAGCACGCCGGCTGGATCCGCGAATCGGCGGCCGGGGACATGCCGCAGCGCATGCCACGCTCCGAGCCGCGCGGAGGGTTGCTGGGCCGGATGCGCAGGCGGCGCCCGGAGCCGCCGGCCCAGGCCGAGATGGAGGAGATGGAGGCGAGCATCGGCCCCGGCGAGGGAGGCGAGTCGCAGGAGGGCGGGGGCGCGCCCCACGCTCCGCTGCCGCCCCGGCCGCGCTCGCGCCCCAAGGACCCGCGCCACGTTCGCGCCGTGCCGACGACCGCCGAGGCGAAGATCGACCGTGCGCTCGACCTGTTCAACGGCTCCGATCACCAGCGCACGATCGCCGGGCTCGCCCGCACGCTCGGAACGCCGCACGTGAGCACGCAGCCCGACACCGGCCAGGGGAGCCAGGTCTCCGTGGTGATCGCCTGGGAGCTTTCCTGGTATCGCTACCGGGTGGACCTCGGCGACGAGGGCGATCCGGTAATGATGCTCGACAAGGGTGAAGAGATAGAACAGATAGACGAGTCGCTGCGTGATTGGAACGCGACGCTCGACAGCGACGGCCGCGTGCTCGCGGGCCACGCCGTGACCGATGGAGGTTCCGAAGGGTGATCTACTGCGTGGTGCCTGAGGCGCTCGCCGCCGAGCTGTACGACAAGCTGGCCGACTACTACCGCGAGGATCCGAACGTCGAGGTGATCGTCGACCGGCGCGCCCAGGGCGGCAACCCGGGCGACCACCCGTCATACGAGGACCGTCGCCGCCAGCGCGCCAAGGGCAGCTTCCCGGCGATCGACCCGCCGTCCGGCGGTTGAAGGTCGTAGTAAACGTCGACGGCGGGTCGCGCGGCAACCCCGGCCCCGCCGCCGTGGCGGCCGTTGCCACCTCGGCCGGCGGCGAGGCGCTGGGCGAGCGCAACGCCTACATCGGCGAGACCACCAACAACGTGGCCGAGTACCGCGCCCTGCTGCTCGGCCTGGAGCTGGCCCGCGAGCTGGGCGCATCCGAGGTCGAGGTGATCAACGACTCCGAGCTCGTGGCGCGCCAGATCGGGGGCGAGTACAAGGTCAAGCACGCCGGCCTCAAGCCCCTGTTCCTCGAGGCGATGCGCACGCTGCGCTCGTTCGACAAGTGGGCGGTCCGCTCGGTGCGCCGCGAGCACAACGAACGCGCCGACGAGCTGGTCAACGAGGTGCTTGACGAGATGCCGGGGGCGACCTGACCCCGAGTTCGTTGTCGACTTGCCGGTCCCCGGGCCCGCCAAGTCGACAACGGTTTGGGCGCGGGCCGTGGCGGTGAGGCCGGCGGGCGAGGCGGAGGTCCTCGCCCGGGCCAGGGCGAGGCTCGACCGGCTCGGCCTCTATCCCGAGCCGGTCAACATGTCCGGTGTTCGCATCCACGTGGTGCCGTGGCTCTTTCGGGTGCCGGGGTTTCGGCGCTTCGGCGGGTATGCGATCGCGCGCCGGATCCTGCTCAAGCGGGGCCCACTCGACGAGGACCTGATCGTCCACGAGCTCTGCCACCTCTGGCAGGAGCAGCACGAGCCGCTGAGGATGTGGCTCTCATACGCGCGGCCCTCGACCTTCAGGCGCGACCGCAGCGCCTACCGGGCCAACCGCTACGAGCGCGAGGCCCGTGCGGCGGTCGCGTCCACTCGGGCCGTTTCCCCCGCGGGCCGCTGGGTAGCGGAGGGACAGTGACCACTACCTCCGCCACCGTCCCCCTGCTCGAGGTTCCCGGTCCGGTTGAGCCCGACCAGCCGATGCCAAACCCGCCTGGCAGTCCCGAGAC
>JBEVKF010000156.1:0-8457 GCA_040509755.1 Thermoleophilaceae bacterium
GCCGAGCGCCTCGAGGATCCTCGCGTCCGTGGCGCCGTTTCGGCCGGGGTCCTCTTCGGTGATGACGGCCGGCACCCCGAGTGCCGCCGCCACTCCCGCAATCCACGCCGCTCGACGCAGGACATCTGCCGCCGGTTCGACATCACTCGCGGCGAGCGGCTCGGCGTCGTAGAAGCCGGGCTGCGCGTCCACGATCACCAACACGCTCTGCGCTCGATCTACCAGAGGCAAGGCACTTCAGGCCACCACGCGCAGGTGGCGATACGGCCGGCCGCGCAGGTCGCGCACGACCGCGTCGATCAGCCGCTCCTCGTCTCGGATCTGGCCGTCGGTGATGGCGTTGATCAAGCTTCGCTTGCGCTCGAGCAGCTCGGCCATGGTCGCGTCGATCGTGTCCGGCGCAAGCAGGTACCACGCGGTGACCGCACTGTCCTGGCCGATGCGGTGCAGGCGGTCCTCGGCCTGATCGTGGCGGGCCGGGGTCCAGTCGAGCTCGAGGAAGGCGACGTTGGAGGCGCGCGTGAGCGTCAGGCCCTGCGACGCCGCCTTCATCGAGCAGATGATCAGCTGCGGGCCGTCCTCGCGCTGGAATGCGTCGACCGCCTTCTGGCGGTTGTGGGTGGAGTCGGCCCCCAGGATGTGGGCCGCGTCGGGGAAGCGCTCGAGCGCGGCCCGCTGGATGGCGATGTGCTCCGCGAATACCACCAGCGGCTCGCCCGAGGCGAGGAAGTCCCCGATCCAGGCGAGGGCTGTGGGCAGCTTGCCGTGCGCAGCGAGCTGGCGCAGGTTGTTGAGCCGCACGAGCTGCTCCGCGCGCAGGGCCGCGGCCACCCTCGCGTCGAGCGTGCGCAGGTCGAGCGGCAGGCTCTGCAGCCACGCGATCACATCCTGCTCGGCGAGCCTGTACTCCTGCTCGTTGGAGAGCAGGACGGGAACCGTGTCGTGGCGCTTGGCGGGCAGCTGGGGCAGCACCTGCTTCTTCGTGCGGCGGACATAGCAGCGTGCGCGGAGGTTCCAGTGCAGCCGGTCGTCGCTGCCCGCCGAGCGGAAGCGGCGCCGCAGGCGCGCGCCACTCCCGAACTCTCCCAGGCGCCCGAGCACTCGCAGCTGCGAGACGAGCTCGTCGGGGCGGTTGAGGATCGGTGTGCCCGTGAGCGCGAGCCGCAGCGCGCCGTCCGACAGCCGCTCGGTCAACTCGATCGCAGCCTTCGTACGCTGCGCGCCCGGGTTCTTCACGTAGTGGGACTCATCGAGGATCAGCGCCTTCAGCGAGCGCTCGGCGAGCTTGTCGGCGTGGGCGTCGAGGATGTCGTAGTTGAGGATGACGATCTCGGCGGCCTCGGTCTTCTCGGTCCAGGTGGCGTCGGTGCGCCCGTCGAGGATCGCCACGCTGCGGTCTGGAAGCCAGTGGAGGCTCTCGCGCTCCCAGGTCAGCTTCATGCTGGCCGGGCACACGACGGCCGCGGGGAACGCTTCGTCGGACTCCAGCGTGGCCAGCGCCTGAACGGTCTTGCCGAGCCCCTGTTCGTCTGCGATGAAGGTCCGCCGCCGTTCGAGGGCGTAGCGCACGCCGGCGCGCTGGAAGGGGTGCAGCTCGCCGCCCAACTCGAGGCCGTCGAGATCGGCGTCCTCCGAGTGTGAGAGCGCGACGGTCGCGGCCGCACGGTTGTGCTCGGCGGTCAGCTCGCGCAGCACCTCGCGCACCGGTTCGTCCACCCGAACCGCCGGATGGGATTCCACGAAGCCGGTCAGGACGGTGGCCAGAGCGGGGTCGGCCGGCACCGCCACGGCCCAGCCGCCATCGCGCTTGAAGAAGCGACCGGGGCGCGGGACCGGATGTGACTCCGGCAGCTTCTTGAACTCGCGTGCGGGCGCCGGATCCCAGACCGAGTAGAGCGTCAGGTGGGGCTCGCCGTCATCGCCGATCTCGAGGCTCAGCTCCGCGGGCGCGGGCGAGCGGCCCATGCGCAGCTCGCGCGCGCAGCCGCGGGCGAGATCGTCGAGCTGCGCGCCGGAGAGCTGCAGCAGCATGACGGCGTTGTCGGCATCGAAGGGGAGCACGACGCGGCCCTCGCCGACGGTCGTGGCGTCTTCGAGCTCGTCGGGCACGTCCCCGGAGAGCGTGCGCAGGATGAAGGCGCCGGCGCCCTCGTAGGCGACCACGGAGACCACCGCGCGCCAGCGGTCTGACTCGCTCAGCCAGGCGAGCACCTCGGGGGAGGGATTCAGCTCCGAGAAGCGCGTCAGCAGGTTCTCGACGGCCTTGGCGGCGCGCCGGTCCGCCGGGACCCGCCAGTGCTTGCGGCGCCAGTCAAACCAGCGCCGCGGCAGCTGCTTGACCGCCTCGTTGAGCTCCTCGTCGAAGGGGAATTCGAACACCAGCTCGGGCTCGCGCGGATCGGCGAGCAGCCAGACCTGACCCTGCGGCGGCGATGCGGCGTTCTCGACCTTGCCGGACATCAACTCAATGAGACTAGCCATCAACGGCCGGCGCCAACGGCGAGAACTGCACGCCGTGCAGCCTCAGGCCCGGAGAGTCGGCCTCGACGGTGCCTTGCACTTCATAGAGCCCGGGCTCCACGCCCGCGCCCGAGAGCACCGCGAACGCGCCGCCGGCCCGAAACGAAAACGAGGCCGCCGCGCCCGCGTCGGCGGCCTCGATCCAGTCCTCGCCGTCGTGCCAGTCGCGGACCAGCTCGAGGCGCTCGCGGTCCGCCGGCAGCGCGATGTCCGCCGTCTGGGGCTCGAGCAGCGCGCCCGGCATGTCCTCGGGGCGCACGGGCTCCATCGGGTCCCTGGCGACGCCCACGTATTCCTGGATGGCGAGCTCGGTCTCGAGGTACTCGCCCTCCCCGTAGTGGATGTAGACGAGCTTGCCGGTGCGGTCGAACAGGTAGCGCCCCGGCCAGCCCTTGTTGCCGTAGAGCTGCCAGACCTCGAGTCCCGAGTCGACCAGCACCGCGTAGGGCAGCTCGAGGCGCTGCACCGCTCGCGCAACGAGCTCGGTGTCGCGGCCGAACGAATAGCCGGGCGAATGGACCCCGATCACGCGCAGGCCGGCTTCGGCGTAACGCTCGTGCCAGGCCTTCAGGTACGGCATGGTGCGCAGCGAGTTGACGCGCGCGAAATCCCAGAACTCGATCAGCACCGCGCCACGGCCCATCAGGGTGTTCATCCGCAGGAAGGCGACGTTGATCCAGTCCATCCGGGGCGGAAATTCGGGCGCGTAGATCTTGGCCTCGGGTGGCGGTCGCATGAAAGAGCCGCAACCTTAGGCGGCAAGGCGTGTTATAGGGTGAGGCTCGCCCGCCGGGCGGGCATCTCTGGCTGTTCAGCAGCCGTTTCCGCGCTGTCCAGCACCCGTTCCGCTGTCCAGCACCCGTTTCCCAGGAGGAGGAGTATGAGGAAGCTTTTGATTGCTGTCATCGCCGTTGTCACGGCTCTGGCAGTGGCAGGCATCGCCATGGCTGCAAACGTGTACGACCTGACGGAGAGCTCTACGTTCAAGAAGGGCAAGGGCTCGCCATCGAACCCGGTGCCCAAGGGCGTCAGCTTCGACTACACAGTCAAGGACTCGGCCGGTCCTCGCGGCGCGCCGGTCAAGACCTACAAGATCCAGTTCCAGGGACTGACGACCAAGTACCAGAACAAGTTCCCGCAGTGCAAGTTCGGCGATACGGATGACGTTGCGCCGCTCGCCACCGTCATGAAGAAGTGCAAGCAGGCGAAGGTCGGTGGCGGTCGCATCGAGACCCTCGTGGCCTTCGACAGGGTCCCGCCCGCAGGTCCGACCACCGTCGACCTGTTCGCGAACCTGCAGCTCACGCTGTTCAACATCCCGGGCGGCCTGGCGATCCGGATCGACGCCGACACGCCGGCGCCCACTAGCCAGAACGGCCCGTTTGGCGCCCCGGTGGCCCAGCACACGTCGATCCACGCTCGGCACAAGACCGTGAAGATCAACGGGATCCAGAGCAGCTCGCTCGAGTTCGACGTGCCCGAAGAGCTGCGGCACAACAACGGCCTGACGCTCACCGTCGCGCGCACGGCCTCGACGATCGACCGCAAGGTCAAGAAGGTCAAGATCAAGGGCAAGACGCGCAAGGTCGGCGTCTACTCGGCTATCGGTTGCGCCAAGAACGGCAAGCGCATCGTGCGCGCTGTGTTCGTGGACGAGACCGAGCAGTCGTCCATCGCGAAAGGTGCCGGCCCCTGCTAGACGGGTCAGCCGGATCGGTTTCTTCAACGGGGCGCCTTCGGGCGCCCCGTTGTCGTTCTAGGACGCGATGGCCTGCAGCAGGTGAGGAGAGACCCAGGTCTCGACGGCCGCGGCGGCGAGGACCACCGGGACCGCGATGGCGACCGTGACGAAGGTCGCGGCCAGCAGGTCCTGCCAGTCCTGGTTTCGGCTGGCGATCATCCACGCCGCCAGCGGCAGGAACAGCGCCATCAGCTCGGGCAGCGCGTGGGGCGACAGCGCCAGCAGCAGAATCGCGGGGGTGGTCCCGAGCTGCTGGGCGATCGAGGCCGTGCCGCCGCCGATGATGTAGGCCTGGGTGACCAGCGAGAAGCCTGTGGCGCAGATCACGAAGGCGATCGCGAGCGGCCCGGCCTTGTCGTGCACCCAGCGCGAGATCCCGCTGCGCTTGGAGGCGGAGAGAGGCAGCGAGCTGCCCGCGATGAACCCGGCGACGCAGGCCATGGCGTGGAGCGCCAGCACGAGCGAATTTCGAAAGAGCACCTGCGCGTAGTCGTCGAAGCCGGCCGCCTCGGTGTAGCCGGGAATCACGTATCGGGTCGAGTCGGGCGTGGTCAGCTCGGCCACCGCGTAGACGGCGCAGAGCAGCCCGAGCGAGATCATCAAGCTCAGCGCGAGCCACGGTCCAAGCACCTCGAACGGCCTGGTGTTCCAGCGCCTGAGCGCCAGCTTCGTGTCGTGCATCCCCTGGACGAGGACAAGCTCTTCGACGCTCATCTCCCCCTGAGATCGGCACGCAGCGCCGCATCGTTTAGCGAGCCGGCCGGGAACCTCCGTCGGCCGGGCGTTGTATCGCTCATATGAGACGACTCCCGCTCTACATCGCTTTGGTCCTGTCGCTGGCGCTCACCGCGGAAGCCGCGGCAAAGGAGGTCGTCTCCGCGAAGGTCTGCGGCGTCGCCGGCTGCGAAGAGGTGAGCGACCGCGACTCGCTCCTCGCCCTACAGGAGGGCGGACCGCCTACCAGCCCGCCGGGCAAGTCGAGCGCCTTCTATCGCGCACGGCTGGCCGTGATCCGCGATCACGACGAGATCTTCAGGTTCTCGATCGAGCTCGTCCCGGACATCGGCCTGATCAAGGGCGAGGACGGCACCTGGATGGCGGTGTCGACCGGGGCGGTGACCGAGTTCCGGCGCATGACGCGCGGCCTGGACCCGTTCCCGGCGGCCAGGCTCGGCGGCGTGGCAGCGCCGCCGAAGGAGGCATCCGCGCCCGTCTCCGACGACGCCCCGGTGTGGCCGTGGATCGCCGGCGGCCTGGTGCTACTGGCCGGGCTCGCCTACCTGGTGGCCGCCAGGCTCGGCGGCTCGGCCGAGGCACGGGGCCAGACCCCTTGACACTTGGCGGTGGTCGTCGCTAGCCGGCCAGGCTGACCGGGAAGCGCCCCACACCGAACGAGAGGTAGCCGATGAGCTTGTTCGGGAGGGAGCCCGGAGTCGTGTAATAGACATATCCCACGTACGAGCCGCGGCACCAGCGTCGGCGATTCCCAAAGAAGAGGTCGTCGGACGCCGTGAGTGTCAGCACGACGCGATCGTCGCGACGCGTTGGCCTAATCGTGAACTCGAAGACGCTGGCGCAGCGCCGCGGACCTACCGCCTCAAGGGTGTAGTCGGTATCAACGCCGTCCGCGGCAAACGGCGCATTGAAGGTGACGCGGAACGTCGTTGTCGGCGTGCCAACACGCGGGAAAACCCGGAAGTCGTACTTCGCGCCGCGGTTGGCCTGCGCATCACCTCCGCCGATGAGCAAGGCGGCTACCACGGTGATGCCCACGACAAAGGTGAGATGAGCTCGCTTCGCCCAATCGGCGTCGGTGAAAGTGCCGGTCATGAGGCCTCCGATCCAGCCTTCGAGATGGGTTCGGCGTTGTCGTCAAGCCGACTGTATGCGCCTACACGGCTAGCCGCATGACATGCGGGTTGCGGCTCGGGGTGTCGACTTGCTACCCATGTAGCGCCCCTCGCTTCCCATTCCTGCGAAAGGACCACCGTGACCACCTGGGACTACACGACGACCGTAATCACGCACGGGCTTCTCGGCCGCAAGGAGGAGGAGCTGGATCGCCAGGAGTTCGAGGCCTCGATGAACGCACTCGGGGCGGAGGGCTGGGAGCTCGCCACCGCGTTCCTCGATGCGGCCCTCCATCGCGAGAAGGACGGGCACGTGCTCGTGTTCAAGCGCCGCCACGACTAGGCGATTTGCATCAGTCATCAGGCTCCGCGGCGCGGCTGCCCAGGGCTCGGGCGAACGACGGCACTAAGGGGCGGGATGGGGTGTCGCGGCGCTTCCGTGTGGCCGGATCGGGCGTCCATTGTCGAGTTACCGTTCCCGGGGACCGCTAACTCGACAATGGATGTGGGAATCGAGGCTGGCCCGGGGTTTCGGGCATCGACAGCTTCTCGATCACCAGGCGGCGAGCGTCTAGGCGTAGTGTCATAGGCCCATGAGCGAGCGGGCCAGCGGCGCGGTCAAGGCGATGAGCGACGCCGTGCTCGCGATCGCCGGCGAGCGCTCGGTCGACACGGTCCTCCAGCGGATCGTCCACGTGGCGCGCGAGCTGGTCGACGCGCGCTACGCGGCGCTCGGCGTGCCGGACGGCCAGGGCGCCTTCGCCCGCTTCATCACCTCTGGCATGACCGACGAGCTGGTGGCGAAGATGGGACCGCTCCCGCGCACGCACGGCCTGCTCGGCGCGATGCTGGAGTCCGACTCGCCCTACCGCGCGCCGGACATCAAAAGCGACCCGCGCTTTCGCGGCTGGTGGCCCTCGGCCCACCCGGCGATGGGCTCGTTCCTCGGCGTGCCGATCGCGGCGCGCGGAAGGGTGCTCGGCGCCTTCTACCTGACCGACAAGGAGGGCGCGTCGGAGTTCAGCGTGGCCGACCAGGAGCTGATCGAGATGCTCGCTCCGCACGCTGCCGTCGCCATGGAGAACGCCTGGCTGCACGAGCGAAGCCGCGAGCTCAGCATCGTGGAAGAGCGCAACCGCCTGGCCCGCGAGCTCCACGACTCGCTCATCCAGAAGCTGTTCGGGGTGCGGCTGGCGGCGCAATCGGCTTCGACGCTGCTCGAGCGCGATCCGGGCGAGGCGCGCGCGGAGGTCGATCGCCTCGGCGAGCTCGCTCAGGACGCGATCGCCGAGCTGCGCTCGCTCGTGTTCCAGCTGCGCCCTGCCGCGATCGAGGCAGAGGGCCTGGCAGCGGCGCTCTCCAAGCACGTCGAGGTGCTGCGCCGCGTGCATCGCGCCGCCCTCGATATTGAGCTCGTGGGGGAGCCGCGCCTTCGGCCCGGTGTGGACGAGGAGGTGTTTCGCATCGCCCAGGAGGCGCTCCACAACGCCCTGCGCCACTCGCGCGCCGGGCGGGTAGCCGTGCGTCTCGAGGAGAACGGGGAGGTGCTGCGGATTTCGGTCAGCGACGACGGGGTCGGCTTCGACCCGACCGCGGCGGAGCTGCGCACGCAGAGCCTCGGGCTGACCTCTATGGAGGAGCGGGCGCGCGAGCTCGGCGGGCGGCTCGAGATCGATTCTCAGCCCGGCCGGGGAACGCGGATCCGTCTGGAGCTGGGGCCGTGATCCGCGTGCTCATCGCCGACGACCACGCGGTGGTCCGGCAGGGCCTGCGCACCTTCCTCGAGCTGCAGGACGACATCGACGTGGTCGCCGACGTCGCGGACGGCGCGGCCGCCGTGGCCGCGGTTGACGAACACGCCCCGGACGTGGTGCTGATGGACCTCGTCATGCCGGGCATCGGCGGGGTGGAGGCAATCCGCCTCATCCTCGAGCGCCGCCCCCAGGCGCGAGTGCTCGTGCTGACGAGCTTCCTCGAGGACGAGAAGCTGTTTCCCGCCGTGCGCGCCGGCGCGGCCGGGTATTTGCTCAAGGACGTCGAGCCGCAGGAGCTCGTACGCGCGATTCGTACCGCGCACGAGGGGGAGGCGCTGCTGCATCCCGCTGTGGCGACGCGGCTGATGGAGGAGTTCTCTGCTGGCGGCGCCCGAGGCGCGGAGGCCGACCTCACCGCGCGAGAGCGCGAGGTGCTCGCGCTGATTGGCCGTGGCCTTCCCAACAAGCTGATCGCTCGCGACCTCGGCATCGCCGAGAAGACGGTGAAGACACACGTGAGCAGCATCCTGGCCAAGCTCGGAGTGACCGATCGCACCCAGGCGGCGCTGTACGCCGCGCGCAACGGGCTGCT
>JBEVKF010000157.1:0-6649 GCA_040509755.1 Thermoleophilaceae bacterium
TGATGGACGCCTGCGACCCGGGAGGCGTGAGCTGGACAACGCGGAGGCCATCACCGGCGGTGAAGTCCGCGTCCAGCCGCCACCCGAGACCTTCGTAGAAACCCTTGGCCCGGTCGACATCCGACACCGGCAACACCACTACCTCGAGCTTCAGGCTCATATATGCACCTCCTGGGTCATCCGAACGTGAACACGTAGGCCTCGGCACCCGGCTCGAGGAACGTGATCTCCAAGGTCCGCTCACGGACCGCGTCGCGCTGGCGCACTAGCTGGTAGAGCCGGCCCTCCGCGAGCAGGCCGTTGCCTTCCTCGTCGACGTCGCCGCCATGAGCCGTCCCGGGCGCCTCCCCGTCCAGAAGCAGGCGGAAGGGGATCCGCTCGCGCGCTTCGGGAGACAGCACCAGGTGCGCGTCGCGCGCATCGAACCGGAACGCGATGCTCCCGCCGGCCTCCTCGACGACGACGCTCTCGCGCCCGATCGTCCACTGGCCGTCGAGCGCCCACTGGCCTGCCCGGAGCGCCGCCCGGTCCGGCGACCCGAGCTGCCCGCTGCGCCCAGAGCCGAGATACGTCTCCGGCGTGCGCACGCTGTCCCAGTCGGCCTCCGCCTCAACGCCGACTCCCTCGACGGAGACAAGCTCGCGCTCGACCCCCAGCAGCCGCTGGATCAGTCGCTCCGACTCCTCGTACCTGCCTTCGCCGAAGTGCTGGTCTCGGATGACGCCGTCCGCGTCGACGAAGTACAGCGCCGGCCAGTAGTGGTTGGCGAAGGCGGTCCAGATCGCGTAGTCGTTGTCGACGGCGACCGGGTAGTCGATCTCGCGGTCCTCCGTCGCCCGCCGGACGAGCTCGATCTCGTTCTCGAACGAGAACTCCGGCGTGTGGACTCCGATGACCAGCAACCCGTCGTCCCGGTACCCCCGGGACCAGGCGCGGACGTACGGCTCCGTGCGCAGCCAGTTGATGCACGTGAGGGTCCAGAAGTCCACGAGCACGACATGGCCGTGGAGCTCGGCCGGGCCGAGCGGCTCGGAGCCCACCCATTGCGTCGCGCCGTCGAGCGAGGGCATGTGCAGACGTTCGAACATCGGCTACTCGTCGCCGAAGAGGTTCAGCAGGAGCAGGAAGACGTTGAAGATGTCGAGGAAGATACCCGCGGCGATCGGCACCGCGCTCTCGGCGCCGGCCCTGCGCAACCGGTTGAAATCGAAGATCGTGTACCCGCCGAAGATCACGAGCCCCGCGACCGCGTAGATGACGTTCGCGCCCGGGATCGAGACGAAGATCGCGACGAGCCCGAACACGATCAGGCCAAGCAGAGCCCAGAACAGCGGGCGGGCCCACGACGAAAGGTCCCTGCGCGTCGCGTATCCGTAGGCGCCGAGCGCTCCGACGAACGCGGCGGTGGCCCCGGCCGCCTGCCAAAGGGCCGACGGGTCGCCCTCGGCGTAGTCGGCGATCACCAGGGCGACCGCCAGCCCCAGCAGCAGGCCGAGCGCGAACAGCAGGCCGATCGCGAGCTGCTCGCGGCCCCTCGCGGCCGCGACGTTCAGGCCGAAGATGCATCCGAAGGCGGCGATGAACAGGACGAGGCCGGCCGCGCCGCACGTCGCTTGCGCTCAGGTGGTGGAACAGAAGGGCCAGTGAAGGCTCGCCAGTCAGCTTCGCCGCGCTTTCCCGGTACTCGCTGATTCGGAGCACGTCGACATGGGAGATGAAGTAGTCGGGATCCGCACTCGTGAACACGAGGACCTGGACCGCATCGTCGCCTTCGGCTCGCTGAATGACCGAGACCAGGTCGGCGACCAGTTCGGGCCCGAGCAGGTTCATCGGCGGGGCATTTATCTCTGCGAACAGAACCGCGCCTTCGTCTCGGACGTTGAGGGTCTCTTTCGCTGGCATGGATCGCAGCCTCTAGCTCCGAGCCATCACTCGCGCCCGTGAGGCTCCCGGGCATGTCCCTGGTCAGCGAAGCGAACCCGGGAGAGCACCAGTGATCCCACGGGCGCGCCGGGTGGACGGGCCGGTCAAGCTGGAGCCCACAAAACGCTGCGCGGCTTCCGACCAGCAAGGAGCACAAATGGCCACAATCCACTTCCACCAGACGACGACCGCGACGCCCGAGCAGTACGTCGCCGGTCTGACCGACTTCGGGCCGGGCCGCTCGAAACTGTTCGGCAACAGCGCCGACGACGATCTCGAGGTGCACTCCATGGGCACCACCGAGGCCGACGTCACCGAGGGCTCCGGTGGCGTCTGGGAGCGCGAGCACTACGACTGGTCCGACCCCAAGCGGGTGGTCGTGAAAACGACCGACTCGAACACCTGGGGAGGCGACTCAGGCCACACCTACACCTTCACGCGCAACCCCGACGGCACCACCGACATCGAGTACGTCGTCGTCCGCGAGGGCAAGAACCTCAAGGGACGGTTCCTCGGGCTCGTGCTCGGAAGCGTCGGCAAGGGCCGCCTGCAAACGGCGTTCGCAAACAGCGTCAAGGCGATCGAAGCCCGGCACAACGGTGCCCACTGAAACGCAGCCGACGGAAACGGCCGCCCTCGACGCCCTGCTGAGAAGGCGACCCTCCCCTGCTGCAACGTCCTCCGACTGCGAGATGGCGCAGTCGCAGAGTCCTGCAAGTCTGCGTTCGAACCCGCCAACATCACTTAGGCGAGTCGGGTACCCATTGCGTGCCTACACCCTCGTGATTTCCCGGTGGGGGGCGTTCGGGGGAGTTGCCAGCTCGCCGAGCGAGTGGCGCTTGAGGGGCGCGGATGGCTTCGCGTTTGGTCTTGCCCTCGGAGGTCTTGCCCTCGATGAAGGCGATGCTCTCGGGAGCGAGGCCGCTACGTCGCGGGATGTGGGCACGCTGGCGGCGTGTTGCCCAATCCGTTGCCCCCAGGGCCGGGTAACGCACCAGGTGGCCGGGGGCCCGAGAACGAAAATCCCGCCTATGCGGGGTTTACGTGGAGCGCGCCCGACAGGATTCGAACCTGTGACCTTCGGTTCCGTAGACCGGTGGACTTTCCAGTGGCAGCGCCGCGTTTCCAGAAGATGCGACCTCAATGCGACCACGATCATCCGATGATGTCTCGGACCTGATCGAAAGATCGGCCGAGGGCATGGGTGTAGCGGCCGAGCATGGTCTGGACCGTGTGGCCTGCCATGGCGGCCAGGTCCGCGTCATCCACTCCGGCTGCTCGCAGGTGCGTGAGGTAGGAGTGGCGCATCTCGTGGGGGCGAATGTCGAGTCCTGACGCACGTTGTGCGCGCGACCAAACATCCCGGTAGAAGTTCCGCTCCCACCAGATCTTGCCGGTCGGGGTCGGATAGAGAAGGGCGGTGTCGATTCTCCGAGGCGTCGCTTTGATCAGTTCGGCCAGTCGAGGTGGGCACGGCACGATGCGGCCGGCGTCGGCCTCGCCGTGATCGGTCTTCGTCCCCTCCTGCGTGCGGCCGTTGTGCGCGGTGCGGCGGACCTCGAAAGCCTGTCCGTTGAAGTCCTCGCGGCGCAGCGGCAGGACCTCACCGAGCCGCATCCCCGTGTCGGCGAAGGTCCGGACCATCGCCTCGTAGCGACCGGCCGATCGCGAGAACGAGTGCATCTGCTCGAAGCTGAACACGCGGACCCGGCGCGGCCGCTTTCCGACTCGAGGATCGTTCGCGCGAATGGTCACGCCGCTGAACGGGTTTACCTCTGCGACCTCATCGGTGATCGCGTCCTCGGTCATGATCGACAGCGCACGGATGATGTGGGTTGCCCCGAGCGCCGAACGGCCCTGGTCGCGGAGCAGCACGTCGACCAACGCGAGCGCGTGCCGACGGCGCAGGTCGGCGTAGGTCCACTCTCTCAACGGCATGCCATCGATCTCGACGGGAAGTGCCCGAGTGACTCGGTGCTCGTTGGTCCGCTGCGTCCGGTCGGCGCGCGGATGGAATCTCGGCCAGTGGGTGAAGTAGCCGCCCACCGTCTCAATCCGCTCGGCGCGGCCGTATGCGCGGTCGATCGCGGCCTGCGCATCGCGCTTGAGCCCAAAGGTCCCTGCGCTTCGTCGCTTGCCTGCCGAGTTGGAATAGCGGGCGACCCAGACGATGGCCCCGGACGGGTTGACGCGGCGAATCGGACTCTCGCGGCGGTTCACGACGCGGCTCTCCTTTCCTGGCGACACTCGGCGAGCCACGAATCTACGTCCACCGGGTCGATTCGCCGAGAACCCGACACCTTGTAGGAGGGAATCTCGCCCGTTCGCAGGAGCTCCCGGACGGTGCGCTCCGAAAGGGCCAGATAGTTGGCGAGGCCACGCGGGGTAAAGAAGGGCCGGCGGTCGACTCGTGGCATGCGGATCTCCGTAGGGCGATTCGGCAGCTGCGCGCCCATGACTACGCTGCCCTCGGGCCGCGCCGGGCGGGGTGGTCGGCGGGCAGCACGTCGACTGTCTCTACGCGGTGGGGGTTCTTCTCGACTAACACCATGCGCCCGACCCCGAGCGCCTTGATCTCGTCGGGGGAGACGACGTACTCACGGCCGCGGTGCTTGGTGCCCATGCCCGACTCGCGCGGGAACGGCGCCCGCCCTCGCAGGGCGACGTCGTCGGTCTGGAAGGTGTGCACCCAGACCTCCTCGGTGCCGGCGAGACCGGCGACGAGCTCGGCGGAGGCCGGGTTGTTCTGGCGCCCGGCGAGGACCCACTCGACGTTGCCGAGCACCTGCTCGTCGAACCCCTCGTCGACGCGGCGCAGGTCTGCGAGCTCCTGGGTGGCAAGCATCAGCGACAGTCCGGCGGAGCGGGCGCGCTGGAACAGCCCGGCGACCTGGTCGCCATCCAGGCCTGAGAACTCGTCCACCGCGACGACCGCCGGCCGGCGCTCTGCGGACTCAGCCTCGATCGCCCCGCAGACCGCTTTGAGGTCCTGGATGACCATGTTGCCGATCAGCTTCGCCGTGGCTCCGTACGAGGAGGAGTTGAGGCTGAACACGACGACCGCCCCCTCGCGTACGGCTCGGAGCAGGTCAATTTCATCGGTGGCATTGGGCGCGGTGGTGAGCCGGTCGCCGTGGGCGCCCTCGATCAGCAGCGCGAGCCGGTCAGCCAGGCCGCGCAGATCACGAGCCTGATCCGGCGTGAGGCGCTGGAGGTAGTCGCCGATCTCGCCGGCCGCGCTCCCGTCTTCGAGATCGCGCACGTACATCGCGAGCTCGGCGGGATCGAGCAGCCCGATCACCGTCGAAAGCTCCGCTGTCTGTGGCCTTGCTTCGAGGGCGCGGAAGAGGTTGAGCAGGTAGCGCTCGTACATCGCCTGGTAGTGGCGCTCTGAGAAATCCTCGCCGCCGATCAGCTTGTCTTTGAGTTCGCTGCGGTTTCCCCGCGCGAGCGGGTTCCACCAATCCCCGCCGTCGAGCGCCCATTCGTAGAACAGGACGCCCGCCGCGTCTGCCTCGCGTTCGAGTCGCCGGGCGAGCAGCTGGTCGCCCTCATGTCCACTACCACGGCGCCGAAGCGCGCGTCTATGTGACGGGCAAGGCACCACAGCAGCGCGTTCGACTTCCCGCTGCCCGACGCCCCGAGCAACAGCCCGTGGCGGCCCGAAGTGCCGCCAAAGCGAAGCGACACCGGACGGCCCCGCGAGCCGATCCCGAGCACGAGCTCCCCCGGCCGGGCCACGACCCCCTGGTCGAGCTCGCGCAGCGCCCGGCGCTTCGCCAGCAGGTCGATCGGCCCGATCAGTTCCTTCGCCGCCCGGCGCGCGTCGCCGCCGCTCTCCCGCGAACGCCGCTCAAGCAGATAGGCCCACCAGGCCGTCACCACCCCGCCGACCGCAAGCGCAACCGACCAGCTCTCCACGACCGCGCCCGCGAGAGCCGCCGCACCGATCGTGGCCGGCACCAGCGCCCACGTCCACCGCAGCCGACAGCGAGCCAACACAAACTGGCAGACCAACGCCGCAAAGATGCCAATCACCGCCCCGACGGCCACCGGCTCTAGCTGGCTCAGCAACGGATTTGCGGTCACTCTCGGCTCCCTCGACACGGGCCAGACTGGCCCCTTGACTCGTCAACAAGTCATAGACCGAGAAAGGACGGCACGCGCCCAAGAGCCAATCGCAGCCGCAGAAGAGAACCCGGCCTCCGACGCAACCCCTCTCTAACCCCGCGCCGTCCGACCTGCACTCCCTCGCCACCCCTCCTTCCCCCATCACTCGCCCGTCTCACCACTCCCTCCTTTCCCTCCCATCCCTGTCCCTCTCTCCTCGTGCGCCCGGCCCCTCAGACATGACATGTCGCTGCGATCCCGGTCACACGTTGTGGGGGCGGGATCGCAGCGGCGGAATGGCTGAGGGGCCGGGCGCACGCCGCCAACTCCCCGGATCGTGAGTCCGACCACCAGTCCGGGAGTCCGTCTGCCTCGAGTCACGCGCGAAGGTGAAGCGCCGGGACGCGTTGGTGGCGGTCGTTGGTGACGCACAGATGTAGGGGCAGCGGGGTCAGCCGGCGTGGCCGGTCGCTCCGCGGGGTCGGGTCGCATCGGTTACGGCGCTTTCCATCGGCGGGGGCTTATCGCGCGGGTGCTGCTCGTACCAGCGGGCGTAGCGGTTCGCGAGCGGCGACGCGGTGAGGCCGTGGGCCAACACCGAGAGCCCCACGGTCAG